>NZ_JBBEBZ010000174.1:5284-13921 GCF_040882075.1 Nitriliruptor sp. | reverse complement strand
CCGGGACCGACCCACCCGCCAGACCCTCTGGCCCGGCGAACCACCCCCCGACACATCGGACGACGAGACGGTCATCACCGACCGCCGCGACGACTTCCTCCGCTTTGTCACGGAGGACGTCAACCGTCGCCGTAGCGCCGCGTCCCAGCGGGTGGGAGGTGGGTGATCATGACCGAGGCTGCCACCGTCATGCTGACGGTTCGTCGGGCTGCTGGGCGACTCGTGCTCGATCCCAGCAAGTGGCGACGTCGTCAGTGTCGGCGTCGGCGTCCTCGAGGGGTTGGTCCTCGGGCACAAGCGTTCGGGCCTACGACGCCCGGCGCGGTGCTCTGATCGAGAACCGAGGCGAGCGATGCGAGCCAACGGCAGCAAGGCGAGCGCGTGGACGACGCCGACGTACGATCTCGCCTCCGGGAGGCGGGACCGGACACCAGCCGAGCGCGCCCCCGCCGGACGAGATGACAATTCTGTCGAAGCGAGCCAAGGATCTTCTACGCCTTCAGGGCTGCTCACGGCCGCGCAACTGGCAGATCACTGGCAGATCCCGGTCCGAACCATCTACGCCTGGGCCAAGCGCAACTCGATGCCCCACTACCGGGCGGGGAGACTGCTGCGCTTCGACCCGGCCGAGGTCGCTGACCACTTTCGGCAGGTTGGTTTCGCCGTCGAACTCACGGGCGACCCTGACCATCCGGGCGAGTCCGCGTTCGATCTACTATCGGCGTAGTGGCCCGTGCCTGTCGGTCACCAGGAGCCAGAAGATGGCGCGAACGGGTCACGGCGCATGCCTCGCGAGTCGCGGGCAACCACGTGTCGCACGTCGCCCATCACAGGCGCGGCGGGTAAATGGCGGCGCCGATCAGGTTCCCGACGGCCCTGGCGAACCGCTGACCCTCACCCTCCGCCAAGGGCCCGGGTCCCTGGTTGGAGTCCTCGAGCAGTCGGTGGGGGGCAGGCGGTGCGTACACGACCGCGACCTCGGTGGTCTCACCGGGTCCGAGCAGGTCGGCGGTGAGAGGGTTGTGGTCCGCGGCCGCGTGGAGCTCGGCCTGGCGCGAGTGCCACAGCAAACCGTGCGTGGGTTGTCCGCCCACGTGCCGGCCGTGCAGCGCCGCCGCCCAGTCCCGTGTGCAGGCGTAGTGCGCTGGCAGGGAGGTCACCAGCTGGCTGCGATCGATGCCCAGCCGCTGGAGCTCGGGGTCGCGAAGGTCGATCAGCCGGACGTCGGCCACCAACCGGACCCGGCTGAGTGACCATGCGGCGAGCCGGTGCGGGTAGATGCGTGGCTGTGGAGGCGTGGCATCGTGGAACGCGGACTCCAGCAGCGCGGGGGTCGCACGCCTGGACACGTACGCGTGGGCGACCTCGGCCAGCGGCGCGAACCGACTGTTGCCGGCGCCCGGTACCAGTCCATCGGCCGGATACGCCCGTCTGTGCCCTCGGAACAGCTCGACGCCAGCGTCCAGCGTGGACGTCCGGACACGACGCACGACCGCCGGGTCGGGGTCGGGGACAGGACAGCCCTCCGGGTACGGACACGACGGTGCGGTCACGCGTCACCGAGCAGGCCAGCCAACGCCCGTTCGACGTCATCCGCGTCACCGGTCCGGATCGCGTCGGCCGGGGTGCGCTGATCGAGCCAGCCGTTCGGAGTCTCCGCCCAGTCCCAGATCGCCCACGGTCCGAGACCCGCATTGACCAGCACCCCGACGACCCGTGCCGCGACCGGATCGAGCTCGTAGACCGGTCCCAACTGGAAGGTCGGGATCAGTGCCTCGCCATCATGCGGCACCGTCACCAAGCGGCGGGCAGCCCGGTACCGCTTGACCCGCGCCCGGGCGGCGTCCTCGCTGATCCCTGCTCCCTCGGCGAACATCGCGGTCGTGATCGCCGAGGCCGAATCCAGCAGCCGGGCTCGGGCCGCGTTGAGCAGGCGTGCCTGTTCGAGCGACGCCTGGTCGTAGCGGGGTTCGACGACCGGCGCGCCCGCGAGATCCATCAGGGACATGAGAACCCTTCCACGTCCCGAACGTACCACGCAGCACGTTGGTGGGCGACTGTGACAACAGCATCGTCGTGGCGTTTCCCACGTGGGAAGACTGTGGGAAGAACTGGGCCGAACAGTGCGGTTGAGCCGGCCGGTGACGGCCCGAATTTCCCCGTAAATCGCCATATTCTCGTGAAAGTGTGGGCCATGACGTGGCACCAGTGGCAGGCCGAGTACCCGACGGACAGGAAGATCGGTACGTCGCGGCGCTTCGCTTCCGCGAACGCCTCATCACCCCACGGGAACCAGTCCACCGGGTTGTCGGCGTGCTGGCGCAGGTAGGGCGAGGTCTCGTGCGCGAGCCGATTGGCCACGGTCCTGCCTCGAGGTCGGGTCCCGCGAGGCTACGGGCCCGTCGCGCTTCACCCCTGACCGGCATGCCCAGCCGGATCGTCGACCGACCAGCTGGAGGAGTAGAGGAAGCGCTGCCCGCGGATGAGGGTGACGCGACACTCGACCGGTCGATCGCCGCTGGAACCGAGACGACGGACCCGCAGCAGCGCCTCGCCCTCGTCGAGCTGCAGCAGGTTGCGGGCGTCGGCGTCGGGGACGAGCGGCTCGAGGGTCTCGGTCGCTGCGGTGATCCGGATGCCGGCGCGCTCGCGGAGCTCGTCGTAGAGCGCGGTGCGGGTGAGGTCCACGTCGAGCAGGTGCCGCCCCACGTCGGCGGGCAGCCAGACGCTGTCGAGCGCCAGTGGTTCGTCACCCGCGAACCGGAGCCGCTCCACGCGCACGAGTTCGGCGCGCGGTGGCAGCCCGAGGCGGGTGGCCGCGTCAGCATCACGATCCGGTTCGAGCGCGAGCACCTCGGACCGCTGGGTGAGCCCCTGGTCCTCCACGGCGCGGTAGAGGCTGTAGAGCCCACCGAGCGGCTGGGTCAGCCGACCATCGTTCAGGAAGCTCCCGCGACCGCGGTGACGGTCGACCAGGCCCCGCGCACGCAGACGCCGGACCGCCTCACGCGCCGTGTGACGGCTGACGCCGTAGTGCTCGGTCAGCTCACGGTCGGTGGGGAAGCGGTCGACGATGTCCCCGGACGCGATGCGTCGTTCGAGGTCGGACAGCACCTGCTGCCAGAGCGGCGGTCCGGCGGTCGTCGTCACAACACCAGCTCCTGCACGAGGACACCCACCGCCATCACGGCCACGAACCACCCGAACGCGCGGCGCAAGCGCTCCTCGGGGACCCGGCCGGCGAACCGACCCGCGATGACGCTACCGACGACCGCGACCCCGGTCACCGACAGGGCGAGCGACCAGTCGATCGACGTGCTCGCCAGGTACCCGAGGAGGCCCGCGCCCGACTTCAGGGCGATGATGACCAGCGAGGTCCCGACCGCGGTCGCCATCGGCAGACCGCCGAGCAGGACCAGGGCCGGGACGATCAGGAAGCCGCCACCGGCACCGACGAGCCCCGTCACGAGACCCACGACCAGTCCGTCGGCGACGATGCGGACCACCGGCAGGCGATCCGTGACGTCGTGCGGCGCAGGAGAGCGGCGGCCGCGGAGCATCGCGACCGCGGTGACCACCATCATCACCGCGAAGGCGATCAACAGCCAGGTCCCCGGGATGAACTCGGCGAGCCGGCCGCCACCGTACGCACCGACCATCCCGGCGGCTCCGAAGACCGCCGCGGTCCGCCACTGCACACGGCCGGCCCGCGCGTGCGAGACGGCGCCCGCGGCGCTGGTCACACCGACCACGAGCAGCGACATCGCGATCGCCGCCTTGGGGTCCTGCCCGGCGACGTACACCAGCACCGGGACGGCCAGGATCGACCCGCCCCCACCGAGGAGCCCGAGGGCGACCCCGATGAGCAGGGCGAGGGCGAGCGTGGCGACGAGCACCTCAGCGAGCCGAGGTCGCGGTGCCGGCGAGCTCGGCGACCACCGCATCGACGTCGCAGCTGGCGGCGCCGCGGTTGTAGGGCAGCTTGCTGAGCACCGCACCCATGGCGCAGGTGTCGGTCGCTGCGGCGGTGACGAGCCCCGCGCCGATGCCGGTCGCGATCCACCGGAGGCCCGGGACGACGACGCTGCCGAGCCCGGCCGCGAGCACGATGCCGCCGGCGACCAGCCGCACCTGTCGCTCCAGGTCCCAGCGGGCCGCGCCGCGCTCGACCGGCGCACCCTCGGCCTCCCACGCCGACACGCCCCCGTCGAGGACGTGGACGTTCGGCAGGCCGACGGCCGCGAAGGCGGTCTCCGCCTGCTTGGCCCGCATCCCCGAACGGCACACCAGGACGGCGTGTTCGTCGAGGTGGCGGGCGAGGCGCTCGCGGTGCTCTCGGAGCGTCTCGAGCGGGACGTTGTAGGAGCCGGGGATGTGCACGGTCTCGAACTCCGCCGGGGAGCGGACGTCGAGCACGTGCGGCGCATCGGCGCTCTCGAGCCAGCTACGCAGCTCGGCGGGGGCGAGGTGCTCACCGGGCAGGACGGGCGCGGTCGTGAGGGTGGTCATCGGGTTCCTCAGGGTCGTGAGCGCACGGGAGAGGTGCGCGGGGCGGACGGGGGAGGCGGGTCAGGTCGGACCGGGTCAGCCCTCGGGGACCACGAGGTCGAAGTGGCGGGCCGCGTTCTCGTCGAAGTCGTCGTCCACGAGCACCACGTCGCGGCCGGCGCGGGTGAGCAGGCTCGCCGCGATCGAGGACCGGTACCCGCTGGCGCAGTGCACCCAGATCTCACCGTCAGGTACCTCGTCGAGCCGGGCCTCGAGCTCGTGCAGCGGGACGTGCACGGCGTCCGGGAGGTGGCCGTCCTCCCACTCGAGCCGGCGGCGGGTATCGAGGATCACGCGGGCGTCGCGTCCATCGACGGCCTCACGGAGCCCGGCGAAGTCGGTGGTGTCGTAGCTGCCGCGATCAGCGGACCCGTCGACGGCATCCGGCCCACCGGGGAGCTGACCGGCCGGGCGGTCGATCCCGATGCGGACCAGCTGGCGCTGCATGTCCGCGATCTCCTCGGCCGTGTCGGCGAGCAGCGTCACGGGCGTGCCCCAGCTGATCAGCCAGCCGAGGTAGGTCGAGGAGTTGTCGGCGAGCTCGATGTTGATCGTGCCGGTGAGGTGTTCCTTCGCGAACGCGGTGCGGTTGCGCAGATCGACGACCCACTCCCCGGTGTGGATACGACGCAGCAACTCGCTGGTGTCGACCAGCTCCGCCGGCGAGAGGTCGACGTCCGCGGGCCCCTGTCGGTTCCTCGGCGCCATGTGTGCGTAGTAGGTCGGGTAGGCGTCGAGCCCGGCCACGAGGATCCGGACGAACTCGTCCTCGTCCTCGATGGTGTACGCCTGGTTGTCGCGCCGCTCGGTGCCGATGGTGGAGGTCTCCCGCCCGGCGGTGTCGCCGGACGAGCAGAAGCTGCCGAACCCGTGGGTCGGGCGGAGCTCCACGTCGTCGGCGAGCTCCGTGGCCAGACGGTGCGCCGTGCGGTGCTGGGCACGGGTCAGCTCCTCGGTCAGCGAGGACGTCACGAGGTCGGTGCGACCGACCGAGCCGTACAGCAGCGAGCCACCCGAGAACACCGCGACGTCCCGCTCCCCGTCGTTGGCGACGTAGGACAGGTGGGTCGGGGTGTGGCCCGGGGTGTGCAGGACCCGGATCGTGAACGAGCCGATCGCGAGCTCGTCGCCGTCACGGACACCGGAGACCTCGAAGTCGAGCTCGTCGGCGGCGTTGAGGTGGTAGCTCGCACCGGTGCGCCGCGCGAGCTCGTAGCCGCCGGTCACGTAGTCGTTGTGCACGTGGGTCTCGAACACGGCCGACAGCTCGAGTTCGTGCTCCTCGAGCAGGTCGAGGACGCGGTCGATGTCGCGCTGCGGGTCGATCACCGCGGCGACGGTCCCGTCGTGGACGAGGTAGCTGCGATCGCCGAGCGAAGGGGTCTCGATGGTGATGATCTGCATGCTCTGCCGGACCTTTCCTGCGTCGAGTGCTGCCGCGGGTGGCGGCACGGGGGGTGGATCGTCACCGGACAACGTCGCAAAATGTACGGACATTCCGTGCGACCCGTCACGACCGTGCGGCCACCGCGACAGGCTGCACGACGGGCGACGATCGGCGCTACGACCGACCGGGCCGGCGAGCTGGCCGGACGCCGTCTCCGTCTCGGTGCGAGGAGCGTCACCGCGGGACCCGTACCACGAAGACGAGGGCTGCCCCACCGACGCCCACCAGGAGCGCCTCGTCGGGAACCGACCGATCCAGCCGCAGCGACACGCTCGGGCAGGTACGGTCCGATGCAACGGTATGTCCGTACATCACGCCCCGGCACACGGGGGCAGCGAGCCGAGACGACCGACGATCACCGACGAGAGGGCACCCGGTGCGGACGTGGGGGATGCGACGCTGGAGCACGGCGGTGGCCGGCACCGTGGCGGTGGCGCTGCTCATCGGGCTGCCGACCGAACTGATCCCGAACCCCATCTTCACCCGGATGGTGGCGGCCGAGTGGTGGAACACGCCGGTGTTGGTCGCTTCGTCGGTGCTGTCCGGCCTGCTGCTCGCCACCTACGTCCGTGAAGGTGACGTACCGACCGACGAGCGTCCGACCCGGCGCGGCGGGCTCGGTGGGCTGCTCACCTTCTTCGCGGTCGGGTGCCCGGTGTGCAACAAGCTCGTCGTCGTCGCGCTCGGGACCTCGGGAGCGATGAGCTGGTTCGCGCCCGTACAGCCGCTCCTGGCGGTCCTCGCGCTCGCCTTCCTGGCCGTCGCGCTCCGCGGCCGACTCCGCGGTGAGCGCAGCTGTGCGGTCGCTCCGCAGCCGTCGTGAGCGACCTGCACCCGTTCACGCTCATCGAGCAGTTCTGGTGGGCCGGTCCGCTCGCGGCGGTCGCCGTCGGCGTGGTCCTCGGCGCGAGCCCCCTGGCCTGGCCGATCCTGGCGACCGCGGTCGGGACCCGAGCCGGCGCCACCGGCGAGGGGTCCGCACCTCCGAGGCACCTCCTGCTGGCGCTCGGGGCCGGCATCACCGTCGTCTACGCCACGCTGGGGCTGCTGACCGGACAGCTCGAGCGGGTGATCAGCGAGGTCCTCGGGGCGTGGGCCGGCATCGGCTACGTGGCGGTCGCGGTCGCGACCGCCGCGGGGGGCCTGCTGCTCCTGCTCAGCGCGGCCTTCTTCGTGTTCCAGGCGTGGGCGGGTGGGCTGGCGATCTCACCGACCCTGCCCTGACTCTCACCGGCCCTGCCTGAGCGGTCACCCTGAGGTCAGGCCTCGGCCGCAGCCCCGCCGTCCTCACTCTCGGAGGGGGCTTGGCCGCCTCGACGACGTGCGAGCTCAGCACGTCGGAGGGCCGCCTCGGCTCGCTGCTGAGCGGCGCGAGCCCGCGCTTCCGCGGCGAGCATCCGCCGACCGGCCGAAGCGAGGTCGACCGGGCGCCCAGCCGACTCACGGTCGAGCGCGTCCTGCTGCCCGTCGAGCAGCTGTTGGTTCCGGTCGCGGGAGACCTGCGTGTCGTCGAGCGACTCCTGCGTCGCGTCGCGGCGCGACTGGGCGGCTTCGACCGCTGCACGCCGGTCCGAGACCCGCGATGCATCGCCGCGGCCGACGTCGAGGTCGCGCCGCTGCGCGTCGGTGTGCTCCTGATCGTGTCCGTGGCGTGCTGTTCACGGTCGGTGATCGCCTGGTTGAGGTCCGCGGTGGCCTGATCGCGTTCGAGCTCGGCTTGACCGACCTCGGAGGCATCACGGTCGGATGTCGGGTCGTTCATCTCTGGCTCCCGGGATCCCATCACGGTTCAGGCGTCGCGGCGTGCGCGGGTGAGCGCATCGTCGACGAACAGCGGCAGCGGCGGTACCGACTGGAGGTCCATGACCATCCACGTCCCGGGACCGGCTCCCTCGGGCAGCGCGTCGGCGTCGACCTCGACGGCGGTGCTGCCCGGCCCGACGAACAGGACGGCCGTGTCACCTTCGATCCGGTTGACGACGGCGCGGTCGAGTCCGATGCCGGACGGGCCGGTGTCCACGACGGGCTCCTTGGTGGGTGAGCGGTGCACCGGCGCAGGCTACGCGGCGAACGGCCGGGGCCACCCCGTCCATCGGGAAGGCGCGTCACCGACCGGTGGTCGACCAGCGCCAGGCTTCGCTCGGGAGGTTCCGCAACCCGAAGCGGCCGGCGTTGGCTCGCAGCCAGTCGAAGGCGGCGTGGCCGGAGCAGCGGGAGCTGGGGTTCGGGAAGCAGATCGTCCGGCCCTGGTAGGTGAAGTCCACCGCCAGGCCCTTCTCGTGCTCGGACGAACCCGGGATGGCCGTCGGCACCCGGCAGGACGACGCGGGCGAGGAGTACACGTCCGGGCAACCGTTGACCCGCCGCAGCGACGCCTGCACCTCAGGCGAGCGGTAGCCGGAGCCCCCGAGGATGATCCCATCCGCCCGGGCGGCGTCCAGCAACGCCTGCAGCGACGAGCCGAGGGATGCCGCCACCGTGATCCCACCGACCGTGACCAAGCCGGATGCCGGTCCCGGTCTCACGGTCGTCGCCCCACGGGGTGCCGACGGAGCCGGGGAGCGCTCCCGCTGCGCGCGGGCCTGCTGGGCACGCTCCGCCGCAGCACGCTCCGCCGCAGCACGCTCCGCCGCAGCACGCTC
>NZ_JBBEBZ010000174.1:0-5184 GCF_040882075.1 Nitriliruptor sp. | reverse complement strand
GGGCACGCTCCGCCGCAGCACGCTCCGCCGCAGCACGCTCCGCCGCAGCACGCTCGGCGGCCTCACGTGCGGCCGCCTCGCGGGCACGTCGTTCACGTTCACGGCGGATCTCGTCCTCGATGTCGGCGATCTCGCCGTCGACCGCGCGTCGTGCGATCTCGAGCTCGGCGATCCGGTCCTGGCGTCGTGCCTCGGCGGCGCTGGCCTCGGCGACCAGCTCGGAGACGTCGGCGTGGGCCTCCGCGGCCCGGTCACTCGCGGCGGTGGCCTCGTCGAGGTGGCCCCCCCTCGATGCGCTCCTCCTCGGCCGCCGCCGCGGCCAGCACCTCGGTCCGGGTCCGTAGGACCAGCGCCTCCTCGATCACGCGGCGCTGTTCCCGGAGACCGAGCCGCATCGCCTGTAGGGAGTCGGCGAGGTCGACCGACCCGTTCTCCCCGGTGAGGGAGCGCAGCGTCATCAGCGTCGGGGAGGCCGTGGCGACCCCGTACTTGTAGGTCTCGCTGGCGAACGATGCCAACGCGTCCTGGTTGGTGTCGAGCTCGATCTCCGCCGCACGGAGGTCAGTAGCCGCGCGCTCGGCCCGGCGGCGGGCGAGAGCTGCGGACTCCTCCGCCTGCGCCTGCTCGGCCTGTGCGGTCTCGAGGGCACGGCCGGCGACCCGCAGCGCGTCCTCGAGTTCCGCGACCTCGTCGCGTGCCCGGGACAGGGCCGCTTCCGCGTCGGTGAGCCGCTGGTCGAGATCAGCTGCCCGTTCCTTGGCTTCGTCGAGACGTTCCTCGGGTGAAGCGGCGGCCACACCGGGCAGGGTCACGACGAGGAGGACGGCGAGCAGCGCGGCCGTGGCGCGCCCGAGGCGGGTGGTCATCGAGCAACTCCAGGGCACCAGCGGTGGATCCCGGACGGCGCGCCCCACCTCCGCTCACGGGGCGGCGGGACCGTACCAACAGCCGGGGCCGCGGTCCTCGGGTGGACCACCCGCGCGCGCGACGGGAACTCTGCCCGAACCGACCCGTGTCCCCAACCGGTCGGTACGTCTACGTCACCCAGCGCGGCCCGACGCCGCGGTCGGGTGCGGTCCGGCTGTAGCCGAGGATGTCGGGGGTCGCCGCGACGTCGCTGATGCGGCGCGTCACCTCGAGCGTGTCGGCGTCGATGACGATCGCGTCGTCGGAGTTGCGGTTGACCTGCCAGTACTCGGACCCGTCGGGCGACAGCCGCAGCCCGTGGGTGTCGAGCCCCTCGCTCGGGTTGGTCTCGAGCAGCTCCTTGGTGTCGAGGTCGAACACGAGCAGGCCACCCTGGCTCCAGCCTGGACCGAGCGTGATCCACGCCTCGCTCGAATCCGGGGAGAACTGGTGGCACACCGCCGACAGCGACGGGAAGGCGTAGGACGCCTCGGTCCCGTCCTCCCACGGCGCGACCAGGTCCTCGACCAGCAACGTGTCGGTGACGGCGAAGGTCGGGTCAGCGGCATCGAGGTCCGGCAGCGCGACCTCGACCAGCTTCTGGCTGCCGTTCGACCCCCGGCCGGCGGTCCCGATGACCGAGACCCACAGCGCCGAGTCGTCCGGCGTGACGTCGGCCATGTGGGTGCCGCCCCCGGTGGCGAGCACCTCGACGACCTCCTTGGTCCGGGCGTCGACGATGATGACCACGCCTCCCGCGGTCGAGGCGATGAACGCGTACCGCTGCTGCGAGTCGAACTCGATCATGTGCGGGACGGTCAGCTCGCCGGCCGGTGCGTCGGTGATGTCGCCGGCGGCACGTGCGGCGCGGAGCACGGCGGGCCGGACGTCGACGGTGGCGACCTCCTCGATGCCCGAGGTCGCGTCGTAGACGTGGATGAGGTCGGTGCCCTGGTCGAGCACCCACAGCTCACCGCCGTCGGTCACCACGGGGCCGGCGCCGCGGACGACACCGAGCAGGTTGATGATCAGGGTGGCGGTCTGGTCCCGACGGGTGGAGGCCAGCGGTCGGAACTGGCCGTCGTTGCCCGTCACGAGGCCACGCTCGGCGGCGGCGGCGACGTTCTGAGCGTGGGTCCCGGACACCGGGACGTCGGTGAAGTGGCCGCGCTCGGCCGGCACGACCGGACGCCCCTCGGCGTACGCCACGGTCCTGACCAGCAGCGTGGCGATCTGCTCGCGGGACACCGCATCGTTCGGCACGTACCGGCGCTCGTCCCGCCCGCTCACGATCCCGGCGGCGGCCAGTCGACGCACGGCGTCACCGTGCGGAGCGCCACGTCGTCGAACTCCGGCGACCCGGCCAGCGGCGGCAGGTCGACGTCGGCCTCCCCCAGGGTGGCGACGAGGAGCGAAGCGATCTGCCCGCGGGTCACCGCGCGGGCTGGCTCGAAGGTCGTCGGGGTCGTGCCAGCGATGATGCCGAGGTCGGCCGCCTCGGCGATGGCGTCGGCGTGGGCGTTGGTCGGGGGTACGTCGTCGAACCCGGCGGTCTGGCCCGCCGCCGGCACGGCGACGGTGCTCAGCACCAGTCCCACGACGAGGGAGATCGTGGACCTGCGGAACATCTGCGTCCCTCTCGAGCGTGTCTCCGTGCGGGCGCCACGGCGGCGCCCGGATCGGCGCGGGACGCTACGCGAGGGTGTCCGGACGACCACCGGCCACACGAGGGAACGGCGCGAACCCCGTGCGAGGGTGAGCCACCGTGTGTCCACAGCCGACAGGTCAGGCCCGACCGCGGTGTCGCCCACGTGCGGCACCATCCGGGTCGACCCAGGAGCCCCCGTGTCCCTCACCACCCCCGCCGGCGCCACCCACGAGGCTGCGCAGGCACAGCTGACCCGGTTGGCCGGCGCGGACGCGGTGCTCCGCGACGACCAGGCCACGGCCATCGCCGCGCTCGTCGAGGACCGACGACGGGTCCTGGTCGTGCAGCGGACCGGCTGGGGCAAGTCGGCGGTCTACTTCATCGCCACCCGGCTGCTGCGCGACCGGGGCGAGGGACCGACACTGATCGTCTCGCCGCTCCTCGCGCTGATGCGCGACCAGCTCGCCGCAGCACGCCGCATGGGGCTCGCGGCCGAGACGCTCAACTCGACCAACGTCGACGATTGGAGCGAGGTCGAGGCACGGGTCATCGACGGGTCGGTCGACCTGCTGCTGGTCTCCCCCGAGCGACTCAACCACCCCCGCTTCCGCCGCGAGATCCTCGACCGCCTGCTGTCACGCATCGGGATGCTCGTGGTGGACGAAGCGCACTGCATCTCCGACCACGGCCACGACTTCCGCCCCGACTACCGCCGCATCCGGGACGTGCTCGCCCAGCTCGACGGTCCTCGTGACGCTCCCGTCCCGGTGCTTGCCTGCACGGCGACCGCCACGGACCGCGTCGTCGAGGACGTGGCGATCCAGCTCGCGACCGCCGGCGCGGACGGGGACGCACCCGAGGTCGAGGTGCTCCGCGGTCCGCTGGCGCGCGACACCCTCCACCTGGCGGTCGTCCACCGGCCTCGCCACGAGGAGCGCCTCGCCTGGCTGTCGGCCTTCGTCGCCGACCAGCGACCCGCCGGCCGCGCAGGGATCGTCTACACCCTCACGGTGGCCGAGGCCGAGTCGACGGCCCGGTGGCTGACGAGCGAGGGGCTCATCGCCGAGCCCTACACCTCGGCGCTCGACCCCGACGCGCGCACCCAGGTCGAGGACCGGCTCCGCGCCAACGACCTCGACGTGGTCGTGGCCACCACCGCGCTGTCGATGGGGTACGACAAGCCCGACCTCGGCTTCGTGGTGCACCTCGGAGCGCCGTCCTCACCGGTCGCCTACTACCAGGCCGTGGGGCGCGCCGGCCGCGGCGGCCACGACGCCCCGATCGTGTGCCTGCCGACCGGGCTCGACGAACGGTTGTGGGCGCACTTCGACGTGGCCGGTGTCCCCACGCCCGGCGAGGTCGATCAGCTGCTGGACGCGCTGTCCGCCGACCGACCCCGTTCCGTCCCGTCGCTCGAGACGGCCGTGAACGTCCGTCGCACCCGGCTCGAACTGCTGCTCAAGATCCTCGACGTCGACGGGCACGTCACCCGGACCGACGGCGGGTACCTCGCGACGGGCCGCTCCTACGTCCACGATCAACCGCGCTACGACCGGCTGCTCGCCGGCCGTCGGACCGAGCACGCGGTGATGCGGGACTACCTCGACCCGGACGGCACCACGTGCCGGATGCGGCTGCTGGTCACCGCGCTCGACGACCCGGACGCTGAGGACTGCGGACGGTGCGACCGCTGCACCGGCACCGCGCCCGACGTCGCAGTCGACGACGACGCCGTCGCCCGTGCCCGACAGCACCTGCGCGGCCGGGACGTGCCGCTCATCCCTCGCCGTCGCTGGCCGACCGGGCTCGGCCAGCTCGGCCACGACCGTCGCGGGAACGTCCCGCGCGAGCTCCAGCTCGCCGAGGGCCGGGCGCTGGCCGACGGTGACCGTTCCGGGTGGGGCGACGTGGTCGGTCCGTTGCTCGCAGCCTCCGAGCGGGGCGACCTGCGTGGGGTCACCGAGGATCCGGGGTCGCTCGATCCGGCGCTCGCAGGTGCGCTCGACGAGGTCATCGAGGGGTTGGTCGGGGTGCTCGCAAGGTGGAGCTGGCGATCGCGACCGGTCGCGATCGTCCCCGTCCCCTCGGCGACCCACGTGGATCTCGTGCAGCTGGTCGCCGACCGCTTGGGGACCGTCGGGCGCCTGCCGGTGGTGCCGGCGCTCGCCCGCCGCGAGGGCACGGCCCGCCAGCGCGACATGGGCAACTCCGCCCACCAGGCAGCCAACGCGCTCGACACCCTGGAGCTGTCCGGGCAGTCACCCCCGGCCGGGCCCGTGCTGCTCGTGGACGCCATCCGTGCCAGCGGTTGGACCGCCACCGTGGCGGGCGTGCTGCTCGCCGAGGCAGGGACGGCCCCGGTGCTCCCGCTCGTCCTCGCCACGTCGCACGGCTGACCGAGCGGCGTCCGGCTTCCAGGCACTTCGGTCACCGGCGGTGAGCACGCGACCGGGATGCTGCCGGCCCCCTCGACGATCCTTCCCCGAGGACACCGTGGAGCTGATCCGGCGAGGTCTCACGGTCGTCGCCGCGCCCGCCGACGGCACCGGATCGGTGTCACAGGCGAGGTCTACGATCGGCGGAGCCGACCGTTCGGGGGATCGATGCACCTGCTCCACCACGACACGATG
>NZ_JBBEBZ010000173.1:0-2202 GCF_040882075.1 Nitriliruptor sp. | reverse complement strand
CCCCCACGGGGCCGCGGACGCGCCACCCGAGCAGGTCGGTGTAGAACCGCTGCGCCCGTTCGAGGTCGCGGACGTGCAGGACGACGTGGCCGAGCTCGGGTGGCACCGGGGCTCCGATGACGAGGGGGCGGACCGGAGGGCGGCCGCGGTGCATCCAACCACGAAGCGCGACCAGGCACCGTGTCCGCGCGATGCCTGACGACCGCCGAAGGTCACCCGCCGAGAGCGGGCAGCTCCTGGCGCAGCGAGGCGACGTCGGCGAACAGGTCGCCGTGTTCGGCGACGCGTGCCCGCACGTCGTCGAGGTCGAACACGAGCGCTCCCTCGTCCTCGGTGGCGGCGTCGTCGACTTCGTCCCACGTCAGCGGCGTCGAGGCGGTCGGGCGTGGCCGCGCGCGCAGCGAGTAGGCACAGACCGTCGTCTTGGTGAGGTGGTTCTGGTACCAGTCGATCAGGACCTTGCCGGGCCGCAGGGTCTTGAGCTGCTTGGACACCACCAGGTCCGGCAGCCGTGTCTCGAGCAGCTGGGCGACCGCCTGTGAGAAGTTCCTCGTCCGGTCGTAGGTCAGGTCGGGGTCGTGCACGGGGACGTACAGCTGGAGCCCCTTCGACCCGGACGTCTTCGGGTAGGAGCGCAGGTGCAGCCCGTCGAGCACCTCGCGGATGTGCAACGCCACCTCGGCGCAGGTCCGCACGTCGGCCGGAGCACCGGGGTCGAGGTCGAACACGACCGCGGTCGGGATGGTGGTGTCCGGCGCCGCCCCCATCGGGACGTGCAGCTCGAGCGCCCCCATGTTCGCCGCCCACGCGAGGGCGGCGACCTCCGACAGGTCGCAGTGGTCGACGACCTTCCCCCCGGAGCCGACCTTGCCGGGCTTGTCCCGCCCCTCCCGCCCGAGCTGGACCGTGCCCATCCACTCGGGGGCGTGCGGCGGACACCGCTTCTCGAAGAAGCCCTCCGCTTCGACGCCGTCCGGGAAACGCTTCAGCGTCACGGGTCGACCGGCGAGGTGTGGCAGCATGACCTCGGCGACGTCGACGTAGTAACGCAGCACCTCGGCCTTGGTGGTGCCGGTCCCCGGGTACAGGACCTTGTCGAGGTTCGACACCGACAGCTCGCGGTCACCGACGCGGACGGTCGTGCGGGTCGATGCCACCGCTCCCCCGCTCAGGCCGTCTCGGCCGCGTCGCCACGCGAGCCGTCGCGGGCCGCCGCGAGCGACGCTTCGAGCGCGGCGACGAGATCGACCACATCGCCGTTGGTGCGCTCCTCGTCCGGGACGCTGGTGATGTCCTCGCCGGCCGCCTTGCGCTCGATGAGCTCCAGGATCTGTTCACGGTGGGTGTCGGAGTAGCGCTCCGGTTCCCAGTCGACCGTCATCGACTCGATGAGCTGGTTGGCCATCGCCAGCTCGCGGTCGTTGGGCACCACGTCCTCGCCCGGCAGCCCATCGAGCTGCGATGCCGGCAGCACCTCGTCGTGGTAGACGACGGTCGAGACCGCCAGCGCGTCACCGACGGGCCGGATGATCGCCAGGTGCTGCTTGGTCCGCAGCACGAAGCGGGCGACCGCGGCCTTCCCCGACTCACGCATGGCGGTGTGCAGCAGGGCGTACGGCTTGGCCGCCGTGTCGCCCGGCACGAGGTAGTACGACGAGTCGTAGTAGAGGGGCTCGATGTCGGCCAGCTCGACGAAGTCCTCGATCTCGATGGCGCGGGACGACTCCGGTGCCAGCGCCTTGAGCTCGTCCGGGTCGAGCACGACGTACCGATCGGGGGCGATCTCGTAGCCCTTGACCGTCTCGTCGGTGCTGACCTCCTCGCCGTCGGCCGCCGCGACCTTGCGGTAGCGGATGCGGGACGCGTCACCGCGACGGAGCTCGCGGAACCGGACGTTCTTGCGGTCGACCGCCGTGACGAGCTTCACGGGGATGTTGACGAGGCCGAAGCTGATCGCCCCGCTCCAGATGGCACGCGCCACGACGGTCCCTTCCCTTCGGGGATCGACTCCCGGCCGGGCGTCCCCTGTGCGCGGTCACGCCGCAGCGGACCCAACGTAGCGCTGTGCGCACGCCGCGACGAGGGGGAGCTAGGGGCGGTCGCCGGGGTCCACGGCACGGTGCGCCGCGTCGTCGAGGTGGACGTCGGCGGGCGTGACGTCATCACGCAGGCCGAGCCAGACCGGCTGGCGGAGCTTGCCGT
>NZ_JBBEBZ010000172.1:6821-71065 GCF_040882075.1 Nitriliruptor sp. | reverse complement strand
GCGATGGTCTCGTAGGGGAACTCCTCGTGCTTGATCCAGTTGCGTTCGCGCAGCTCGAACGGTTCGACCCCGAGCTCGACGGCGGCCTCGTCGATGAGCCGTTCGATGGCGAAGGTCGCCTCGGGGCGGCCCGCGCCGCGGTAGGCGTCGGTGGGCGTCTTGTTGGTGAAGACCCCGTGGCAGGTGAACGACAGCGCGTCCATCTTGTAGATCGAGTTGAACATGAACGCACCGAGGATCGGCACGCCGGGCGTCACCAGCTGCAGGTAGGCGCCCATGTCGGCCATCAGGTCGACCTTGAGCCCCTTGATGCGGTTGTCCGCGTCGAAGGCGATCGACAGGTCCTGGATCTGATCGCGACCGTGGGTGGTGGCCAGGAACCCCTCGGAGCGGGATTCGGTCCACTTGACCGGTGCACCGAGGTGGCGGGCCAGCACGAGGCAGATCGCCTCCTCGGCGTAGACGTTGAGCTTGCTGCCGAAACCACCACCGACGTCGGGAGCGACCACGCGCAGCTCGTGCTCGGGGACGCCGCAGGTCAGCGCGAGCATGAGCCGCAGGATGTGGGGGACCTGGGTCGCCGACCACAGCGTGTACTCACGGGACTGGGTCGGCGGTTCGCACACCACCGACCGCGTCTCGATCGCCAGCGGGATGAGCCGCTGCTGGATGAAGCGCCGGGTCGTGACGTGGGCCGCGCCCTCGAAGGCCGCGTCGATGTCCCCGTCGATCTTCTGCCAGGTGTAGCTCTCGTTCGAGCTGAGCGTGGTGTCAGCGAGGTCGGCGCCGTCGGCGAGGGCTGCCTCCATGTCGGTCACGACCGGGAGCGGGTCGTAGTCGACGACGACGTGCTCGATGGCGTCGGCCGCCTGGTACTTGGACCTGGCGACGACGACCGCGACCGCGTCGCCGACGTAGCGCACCTCGTCGACCGCGATGGGCAGGTGCACCGGCGCGGCCATGTCCTCGGTCACGGGCCAGGCGCACGGCAGGCCACCCTCCCAGTTGCCGACCAGGTCGGCCCCGGTGAACGCGGCGACCACGCCGGGCTGCTCGAGCGCGGCCGAGACGTCGACGTTCGTGACGCGGGCGTGGGCCACGGGTGAGCGCACCAGCGCGACGTGGAGCATGCCCGTCAACTGCAGGTTGTCGGTCCACATCGTGCGGCCGGTGACGAGGCGCGCGTCCTCCTTGCGGAGGCGGGTGCGCCCGACGTTCAGAGCCTGGCGGGGGGCATCGACGGCGGTCACGGTGCCACCTCCAGGTCCTGGAGCTTGTCCGCATCTCCGGCACGTTCGGTGACGTCGGCCTCGCCCATCGTCCCCTCCTCGGGGTTCGTCGTCATCGGCTCGCCGCGCATCTCGGCGGCGGCCCGCTGGACGGCCTTGACGATGTTCACGTAGCCGGTGCACCGGCAGAGGTTGCCCTCGAGACCCTGGCGGACGTCGGTCTCGGAAGGATCGTCGTTCTCGGCCAGGAGCGCGGCCGAGGCCATGATCATCCCGGGGGTGCAGAAGCCGCACTGCAGCCCGTGCTCGACGTGGAATGCCTTCTGCAGCGGGTGCCAGCCCTCGGTCTCGTCACGGGCGCCGGGCGCCCGGGTCGCCATCCCCTGGATGGTGGTGATCTGCTCGCCGTCGGCCTGGACCGCCAGGATCGTGCAGCTCTTGACCGACGTGCCTCCCACGTGGACCGTGCAGGCTCCGCAGTTGGAGGTGTCGCAGCCGACGTTGGTGCCGGTCCGTCCGCACGTCTCGCGGAGGTGGTGGACCAGCAGGGTTCGGGGTTCGACGTCGTGCTCGTAGGTCTCGCCGTCGACGGTGATGGAGATGCGTGTCACGGATCCCTCCCGGGCCTCGCGCGCCGCGTCGGGGATGTCCCACGCGGTGCCGCTCGTCGGGTCACGCGACCGTCCGAGCGCGTGACCTCCCTGCCCCCGGGTCGCCGCGGCCGCCTCGTCGACGAGGCGGCCGCGGGCGGGACCGGGGGTGGTCGGCCGCGCCACCCCGCGGACGGGGCGGGGGCTCGGACCGTCGGTTCCCGCTGCTCCCGCTCGCCGGTGACGCTCCCGAGCCACCGTCGAGCGG
This sequence comes from Nitriliruptor sp., assembly GCF_040882075.1. Taxonomy (NCBI): domain Bacteria; kingdom Bacillati; phylum Actinomycetota; class Nitriliruptoria; order Nitriliruptorales; family Nitriliruptoraceae; genus Nitriliruptor; species Nitriliruptor sp. The sequence goes on along the minus strand of NZ_JBBEBZ010000172.1, from coordinate 68,978 downwards.
GTGGTGCTGGTGTCGTCACCGCTCCCGAGGCGACGACACGGCTCGACCGTAGGACCCACGCCCGTCGCGCGCCGGACGGACCGCGTGAACCTGGACACCGTGCGCCGTGGCCGCACACCCTGTGCGCCGAGCGTGACGTCGACGTCGCGTCCTCCGCGGAAGAAGTATCGGGAACGGTTCTCAGCTCGAGTAGGAACTGCTGTGTTGTCGCTCGACCTCGAGTGAGTTCACCGGCTGTCACTCGGTCGGTCCACCTCGTGCCCGAAGAACTCGGGGTGCCAATCCGCACGGCCGACGAGGAAGCGGGCGGGGCGAAGCCCCTCGAGAGGGTCGTGGTCAACGGTGTCGAACCCGCTGGCGGTGTAGCGCCCGAACGTTGACGGTCCGCCCTCGGCGACCATCCGGTACAGGAGCTGGTCACCGTTGGGCGTCCAGGCAGCGTGCATCTCGCCGAGCTGGACCTGGACCCGGTCGACGAGCATCTCGTCGGAGAGGTCGTGGATCCACAGCTCGAAGTCGCGGCCACCATCCGCAACCTCCACGGCCACGTGCGCGGCGATGCGGGTCCCATCGGCGGAGAGCCAGCCGTCCAGGAACTCGGTCACCTCGTCAGCGTCGACCTGGATGGTCCTTCGGTCGTCGCTGACCTGGAGGGTTCCGCAGTCGGCCTCGCACCACAGCAGCCGATCACGGGTGACGTCGAGGATCCGGGCATCGGTCCCGCCGACGAGGTCGTCGATCTCGCCGGTCACGGTGTCGTACCGGTGGAGGGCACCGTCGTCTCCGCGGAGGGCGAGGCCACCGGGAACACCACGCTCGACCTCGGACCCGGCCGCCGCCTCGACACGGTGCAGGCGTGTCCCCGTGTGATCGACGAGCGTCCAGGTCGCCGACCCGCCGTCGCCGCGCCAGTCGGGACGGTCGATGAGCCACAGCTCGGCTGGTTCGGCGGCCGGGACGAAGTAGGACGCCTCGCCGAGCAGCCGGGGTTCCGTCGCGGTGTCGAGGCCGACGGCCCAGATCTCGCCCCATCCGACCACGAGCCAGCTGCCCAGGCCCCACAAGCGGTAGGGCTGGTCGCCGGGGCGTTGCTGCTCGACCTGCCGCGTGATGGACGCCCCGGTGTCCAGTTCGACCGCCCGGAGGCCGGTGCCGCCGTCCGCTGCGATGACCACGGCGTCCGTCACCGTCGAGAAGACTGGCACCGGAGGCTCCGTCGTCCCGGGCGGTGTCGGCTCGCGCACATCGGTGGCGGTGGTGGGCTCGGCGGCGGTGGGCTCCTGGTCGTCTCCGCCGGTCACCCGGATGAGCGCGATGACGACTGCCACGGCGATGGTCGAGACGCCGATCCCGACCAGCCAACGGGGTGGCGCGTTGGACGCGCGGCGTGCGTCGGCGTCGCCCGTGCGAGACCACGCAGCGGCCGCCGCTCCCTCGGCACCCGCGTCCGAGGGAGGAACGAACGCGCCGCAGCGTCCGCAGAACCTGCCCCACTCCTGCTCGTGCCCGCACTCCCCGCAGCGCACAGCGCCTCCCGGTCCGCGGCCCTCGAACCCTATCGATGGCGCCTCGTGAGCGATCCGAACGCGTCGAGTACGGCCACCCGCACACCCTGATCCCACGCACGTTGGACTGCGCAGCACGGTCGGCTCGTCGAGGTCCCGCGGGGACGGTCCGTCAGGCGGTGGCGGCGGCCGCGGCACGGCCGGCGGTGCGCCCGCTGAAGATGCAGCCGCCGAGGAAGGTGCCCTCGAGCGACCGGTAGCCGTGCATCCCGCCACCACCGAAACCGGCCACCTCACCGGCCGCGTAGACGCCGGGCAGCACCTCTCCGCCGGGCTGCATGACGCGCCCGTCGAGGTCGGTCTCGAGGCCACCGAGGGTCTTGCGCGTCAGCAGGTTGAGCTTGACCCCGATGAGCGGCCCGGCCGCCGGATCGAGCAGGCGGTGCAGCGGCGCGACGCGCATGAGCTTGTCACCGATGTAGCTGCGCGTGTCGCGCATCGCGGCGATCTGCAGGTCCTTGGTGAACGGGTTCCTGAGCTCGCGGTCGCGCGCCTGGACCTCGGTGCGGACCTGGTCGAAGTCGAGCAGGGGGGTGTCGGTCAGCGCGTTCATGCCGCGCACCAGCGCCTCGAGGCTGTCCTCGACGACGAAGTCGGCACCCTTCTCCTTGAACAGTTCGACCGGGGCCGGAGCGCCGGACCCGAGCCGCTGCGCCAGCATCCGGACGTCCTTGCCGGTCAGGTCCGGGTTCTGTTCCGAGCCCGACAGCGCGAACTCCTTCTCGATGATGCGCTGGGTCAGGATGAACCAGGTGTGCTCGTGGCCGGTCCTGCAGATGTGCTCGAGCGTGCCGAGGGTGTCGAAGCCGGGGAACAGCGGGACGGGCAGCCGCTTGCCGGTCGCGTCGAGCCACAGCGACGAGGGCCCCGGCAGGATCCGGATGCCGTGACGCGACCAGATCGGCGTGTGGTTCTCGATGCCCTCGGTGTAGTGCCACATCCGGTCGCGGTTGATCAGCGACGCGCCAGCCTCCTCGCTGATGCCGAGCATGCGTCCGTCGACGTGGTCGGGCACGCCCGAGAGCAGGTGCTTCGGCGCGGGCCCGAGCCGGTCGGGCCAGTTCTCGCGCACCAGGTCGTGGTTCGCACCGATGCCGCCGGAGGTCACGATCACCGCCTGCGCGTGCAGCTCGAAGGTGCCGACCTCGGTGCGTGAGCTCTTGACCCCACGCTCGACGTCGCCGTCCTCGAGGACGGCGCCGCTGATGCCGTCGACGGTGCCACCCGTCGTGGTCAGCGCGTCCACCCGGTGACGGAACCGCAGCTCGACGCGTCCCGACTCGACGTGTGCCCGGACGCGACGTGCGAACGCCTCGACCACGGCCGGCCCGGTCCCCCACACGATGTGGAAGCGCGGTACGGAGTTGCCGTGCCCGGTGGCGATGCCGTTGCCGCGCTCCGCCCACCCGACCAGCGGGAAGAACGAGATGCCCTGCTCGATCAGCCACGGACGCTTCTCACCGGCGGCGAAGTCGAGGTAGGCCTCAGCCCACCTCCGCGGCCAGTGGTCCTCGTCGCGGTCGAACCCGGCGGTCCCCATCCAGTCCTGGTGGGCGAGCTCGTAGCTGTCGGCGATGCGCAGGCGGCGCTGTTCAGGCGAATCGACCAGGAACAGCCCACCGAACGACCAGAACGCCTGGCCGCCGAGGCTGGCTTCGGGCTCCTGGTCGACGACGATGACGCGGCGTCCCGCATCCGCGGCCTCGGCCGTCGCGACCAGCCCTGCGAGGCCGCCTCCGACCACGATGATGTCGGCGTCCATCCCCACCTCGATGCCTCGTCCCAGGTCCCGCCCGCCGACGGGACCGTCAGGCTAACCGGCGCGTTCGAGGGCCGACCGCGCTCACCGACGTGCATCCTGCGGCATGCTGCGCCCTCCCCACCGGCCCCCGGACAGGCGATGCTCGTGCCCACCGACCTGCGGCAGCGCAACTTCCTCAAAGAGCTCGACCTCACGCCCGACGAGTGGCGTTCGCTCCTCGACCTGGCCGCGGAGCTGAAGGCGGACAAGGCGGCCGGTCGGGAGCGACAACGGCTCACCGGGCGGAACATCGCGCTCATCTTCGAGAAGACCTCGACCCGCACCCGCTGCGCCTTCGAGGTCGCCGCCTTCGACCAGGGCGCACACGTCAGCTACCTCGAGCCGACCGGCACCCAGATCGGGCACAAGGAGTCGATGAAGGACACCGCCCGCGTGCTCGGCCGGTTCTACGACGGGATCCAGTACCGCGGATCGACGCAGCGCAACGTCGAGATCCTCGGTGAGTTCGCCGGCGTCCCGGTGTGGAACGGGCTGACCGACGAGTGGCACCCCACCCAGACCCTCTGCGACACCCTCACGATGCGCGAGCACAGCGGTAGGCCGCTCGAGGAGGTCACGCTCGCCTACCTCGGCGACGCCCGCAACAACGTGGGCAACTCGCTGCTGATCGCCGGGGCGATGGTGGGGATGGCGGTGCGGATGATCGCGCCGCGCGAGCTGTGGAACGAGCCCGAGGTGATCGAGCAGGCGCGGGCGATCGCGAAGGCGACCGGGGCGCGGATCACCCACACCGACGACGTGGCCGGCGGCGTCGAGGGTGCGGACTTCCTCTACACCGACGTGTGGGTCTCGATGGGCGAGCCCGCGGAGGTGTGGGACGAACGCATCGCGTCGCTGCAGCCGTACCAGGTGACGATGGACACGCTCCGGGCGACCGGGAAACCGGACAGCAGGTTCATGCACTGCCTCCCCGCCTTCCACGACCGCGAGACCGCGATCGGTGCGGCGCTGTACGAGCGCACCGGCCTCGAGTGCCTCGAGGTGACCGACGAGGTGTTCGAGTCCGACCGCTCCATCGTGTTCGACCAGGCCGAGAACCGGATGCACACCATCAAGGCGATCCTGGTCGCCACGATGGCGACCTGACGTCGACACCGGGGCGATCGATCAGGCGCGGCGGCGCAGGCCCACGGCCGCGAGGACCAGCCCACCGAGCAGTACGCCGGCGCCACCTCCGGTGACCGGCAGCGGGTCACGGGTCGGCGCAGCCGTGCCCGGCCTCGCCCCCTGATCCTGGTCCGGCGCGGGTCCCCGCTCGCCCTCGGTGGGAGCCCGGTCCTCGCCAGCGTGCGGCTGGTCCGCCGGCGCGGCCTGGCTCGCCGACGCGGACCACGGGTCGAGCAGATCGGGTGCGTAGGCGCTGCGCTGGTAGGCCTCGCAGAACGCGTCCTCGTCCCCCTCGAAGGCCGGGTCGAGCGCCACGAGGGCGGGGCGGATCGCGGTCCAGATCGACTTGTGCCCCTCGAACAACCCGGGGTCGTCCGGGTCGGTGGACACGACCCCGTCGCGGGCGGTGATGACCAGATCGAGGCCCCGGTGCACCGAGATCCGCTGACCACCGGCCCCCGCGGCGAAGGCCATGCCGACGTCGTGGGTGACCTCGTCGAAGGGGGTCCCGCCGTTGGCGTCCGGTGCCTCGAAGAACGGCGCGTGCGGGTAGGTCGGCCAGGTGGCGTACGGCGAACAGGTCAGATCCGACGTCCCGGTCGAGTAGGTCCAGTTCTCCGCGGCGTTGACGTAGGTCAGGTAGCCGTACCCGGTGTTGGTGTCCCCGAACGCCGGGTGGGTCATGCGGTAGACGAACCGCTCGTCGAGCAGCGCCTCGCCGTCCCACACCCCCCGACGCAGGAGCAGAAACCCGATCCGCGCGAGGTCCTCGGAGGTCGAGAACATCGTCCCGGCGATGCTCTGACCCGGCCAGGACGACCCGGCCATCCCCATCCGGTCGAACACCTCGACCTGGGCGAACTCGGCGATGTTCGTGACGCCCGGGAAGGCGTCCGGTTCCTGCTCGATCACGCGGTTCATCACGCCGACGAGGACGTTGATCTCACGGTCACCGAAGGTGTCGTAGCTCCAGGCACCCTTCTCGCCGTGGGACAGGTCCTCCTTCGTGGCGGTCATCGCCAGCACGTGCGCGACGGACGCGTCGGGGTTGATGCCGCCGAGGTCCCCCTCGTCGACCCAGCCGGTGATGGGGTCGGTCTCGTCGAGGCTGCTGCGAGCGGCCACCATGCCGACCAGCACCGCGCCCAGGGTCTTGGTGATCGACCACACCTGGTGGGTCGCCGTGGTCCCGGTGGGGTAGCCACCGCTCCAGCACAGCTGTCCGTACCGCACCACCGTGTAGGGCGTGGCGATCAGGATGGCGTCGGCCTGCTCCATGAGGTCCGGATCGAGGCCACACCGCTCGGCGACCTCGTCGCGCGGGACCGGGACCCACGGCTCGGCGCCCGGACCGGCGACGTCGTCCACCGGCACCGCTCCCGCAGCTCCGGCGGTGGCGCCGATGAGCCCGACCGCCACCGCGATCACCGACGCCGAACGCCGGGCTCGCCGACACCCCTCCCGTGGTGTGCTGCGTCGTCCCATCGTGTCCACCTGGCAGCTCCTCGATCGCCGCCAGCTACTTCGACGAGCGCCCCGTCACCACCTCCCGGTGGCGGACCGCGGCGACGCGCGGTGGTCCCGCTCCACCCGAACCGGGCCAGAGCGCCCCTCGGGTGGCCTACCTTCGTGCGTCGACGAGGAGCGGATCGTGGACGTCGGCGTGATCGGTCTGGGCGACATCGCCACCAAGGCCTACCTCCCTCTGCTCGCCGCCCGGCCGGACGTTCGCCTGCACCTCGCCAGCCGCGACGAGCGCCGCAGGCAGGAAGCGGCCACGAGGTTCCACGCCGTGTCGACCAGCGAGGACGAGACGGGCCTGCTCGCGCACGGGCTCGACGCGGTCTTCGTGACCGCGGCGACCTCGGCGCACCCCCGGCTGGTCACGGCCGGGCTCGATGCTGGTGCCGCCGTCCACGTCGACAAGCCGCTCGCCGACACGGGCGCGGAGGCGAGGTCGCTGGTCGAGCGGGCCCGCTCGCGTGATGTCGTGCTCGCCGTCGGGTTCAACCGACGTTTCGCGCCCGCCTACCGCCGGCTGGCGGCCGTCACCGACCCGCCGCTCGTGCTCATGCACAAGCACCGTCCGGATCGGCCCGATGCGGTTCGGAAGGTCGTGTTCGATGACTTCATCCACGTGGTGGACACCCTGCGGTGGCTACTCGGGACAGCACCGACGAGCATCGACGTCGCGGGTCTGGTCGTGGACGGCCAGCTCCACCACGTCCTGCTGAGGCTCGGCGCCGGAGGACGCCACGCCATCGGGACGATGGACCGCGTCAGCGGCGCGACGACCGAGTCCCTCGAGGTGCACGGCGCTGGCGGCACGCTCGTCGTCCACGACGTCGCCCGGACCGAGGAACGGCGCGGCGACTCCGTCCAGCTGGAGCGGCCCGGGGACTGGGAACCGACGCTCCGCACCCGTGGGTTCGAGGCCATGGTCGACGCGTTCCTCGCCACGGTCGGAGGCGCGCGTCCGGAGCACCCGACCCTGGACGACCTCCTCGCGACGCACCTGCTGTGCGAGACCGTCGTCGAACGGCTCGAGGCCCTCAGCGGCGCCTGACGCGTCGGCCGGCGTCCTCGTCCATCGCCTTCCGGCCGCGCACGTACCACAGCACGGGTCCGATCAGCGGCAGGGTGATGATCGCCGTCCACCGCCAGACCAGGACGCGCCGGTCGCCCTGGCGGTCGTGCAGTTCGCGGACGGCGAACATCGTCGGCGCCCACCAGACGGTGGCCAGCACCAGGACGAGCAGCGTCTCCCGCCCCACGTGCTGACCTCCGTCGATGGACGAGCGCGGTTCACACGTTGCGATCGGTGTCCGGGTCGACACCGGTCACGTCGGTGCCGTCAGCGGTCCGCGCGTCGACGGTGACGGCGTCCGCCGGGACGCCCTTCCTCGGGGTGCGGCCAGGCGTGGACAGGTCCATCCCACGGATGACGAACGTGAAGAGCAGGAAGTAGACGACGGCGAACGCCAACCCGACCGGGATGGCCAGCAGCGGGTTGGTCGCGATCGGGTAGCTGATCATGTAGTCGATGAACCCCGCCGAGAACCCGAACCCGATCTTGATGTTCAGCAGGTCGGCCACCACCAGCGCCGTCCCCGAGAGGAGGGCGTGGATGGCGTACAGCGTCGGCGCGAGGAACATGAAGCTGAACTCGATCGGCTCGGTCACGCCCGTGAGGAAGGACGCGAAGCCGGACGAACCCATCAGCGCTCCGGTCGAGCCGCGCTCCTCGCGGTCGGCCTGGCGGTACATCGCGAACGCGGCCGCCGGAAGCGCGAACATCATGATGAAGAACCAGCCGGCCATGAACAGCCCGGCGTCCGGGTCGCCCTGGAAGAACCGTGTGAGGTCGCCGGCGTAGGTCTCACCGTCCACCGTGTAGGTGCCGAACTGGAACCACACCAGCGTGTTGAGGATGTGGTGGAGACCGAACGGGATCAACGCGCGGTTGGCGACGCCGTAGATGAAGGCCCCGAACATGCCGGCGCCGACCAGCCAGTTCCCGAAGTCGTCGATCACGCGACCGACCGGCGGCCACAGGAAGTAGGCCAGCAGGCCGAGCACGATCGCCGCGAAGGCGGTCACGATCGGGACGAACCGACGACCACCGAAGAAGGCGAGGTAGTCGGGGAGCTTGATCTCCTTGTAGCGCTCGTAGAGCCAGGCGGCGATCAGTCCGATCAGGATGCCGCCGAGCACGCCCATGTTGGCGGTGACGGCCGGTTCGACCACCTCCCCGCCCTGGACGACCTCGGGGGTCACGATGGTGATGCCGTTGATGGCCTGCAGGATCAGGTACCCGACGGCCGCCGACAGGGCGGCGGCGCCCGCGCCGCCGGTGAAGCCGATGGCGACACCGATGGCGAACAGGAGCGGCAGGTTGGAGAAGACGGCGTCGCCGCCGACCAGCATGACCTCCCACAGCGTGTTGCCCCACTGCAGCCAGGAGACGGTCTGGAAGTAGTCGCCGAGCCGGAGCAGCAGCGCTGCCGCCGGGAGGACGGCGATCGGCATCATCAGCGATCGCCCGACCCGTTGCAGGGTTCCGAACACGAGCATCCCTCCGTCCAGCGGCCGGCCTGCCGGCCGGTCGTCCCCTCGGGGCGGCTGACCGCCGCCCCGTGGGTCCCCGCCACGGCCCCGTGGTCGTCAGACGAGCACCCACGGGGTCACCTTACGCCTGCACGACGCGCGTCGTGCGGTTTCTCGACCGGCGTCAGCCGCTCTCGAGGAGCGCGTCGCCGGCGGCGACCGTGCCTCGACCGACGACGGTGACGGCGTGCCCGCTGATGACGACGACCGGGGTCACCGTGTCGATGCCGAGCTCCGCGAGCCGGTCGAGATCGACGGTGACCAGCAGGTCGCCGACCGCGACGTCCGCACCCTCCTCGACGAGCGTGGTGAACCCGTCGCCCTCGAGCTTCACGGTCTCGAGCCCGATGTGCACGAGCACCTGCAGCCCGTCCGCGGACTCGATCGCGACGCCGTGCCCACCCGGGAACAGCTTCTCCACCCTGCCGGCGATGGGGGCGCGGACCTGCGAGCCCGTGGGACGCACGGCGACACCGTCCCCGACGATCCGTTCGGAGAACACCTCGTCGTCGACGTCGTCGAGAGCGATGACCTCGCCCGCGACGGGGGCGACGACGAGGGTCATCCCTCCTCCATCTGGCGTCGCATGACCTGCTCGATGTTGTCCGACTGCAGACCCATCACGACCTGCACGACGCTGCCACGGCGCATCACCCCGTGGGCACCGGTCGCCTTCAGCGCCGGTTCGTCGATGGCCGCCTCGTCGTTCACCTCGACCCGGATCCGCGTCGTGCACGGCTCCAGGTGCTTGATGTTGTCCTTCCCGCCGAGCCCGGCGATCAGGGCGGTGGCGACCTCGTCGAATCCAGCCATCAGGGTGCTCCTCTCCACGACGCACGCGTGCCGCGCGCCATCCGGTTCCAGGTGTGCCGCACGCCGCGGATCGCGACGCTGTAGGCGTGGATGACGTCGGGTGACGCCACCCCGGTCCAGCCGGCGTCACCGATGTGGTGGACGTCGGCGCCGATCCGTTTCGCGGTCAGGGCGAGCGTCCGGATCGTCGTCAGGTCGGCCCCCTCCTGCGAGGTCCCGATCGTGCTGACCGCGACGGCGCCGGCGGCTCGCGCCGCCACCACCGTCTCGCGAGCCGTGGTCTCGCTCACGCCCGGGACCGTGCCGGGGACGGGGACGAGGACGCCATCGGCGCCGGCCGCGACCAACGCTTCGGCCGTGTGCGGACCGATCGTCTCCTCCGCGCCGGCCTGGTGCATCTTGCCAGCGAGGACGACCAGGCCGGGTTCGGCTTCCGTGAGCGTCCGCACGGTACGCACCAGGTCCGCGAGGCCGGCGCCACGGCCGGGGTTCGCGGTCACGATGACGAACGCCGCTCCGTTGGACACGGCGGCGCGACCGGCGGATGCCGTGCCGCGCACCGCCCGGGGAACGCTGGGCAGATCCGGTTCGAGGTTGCACCCGACGGGCCGTCCGAGCAGCCGGGCCAACCCACCGAAGCCGGCCGGTGGCGGGTCGAGCTCCTCGAGCCCGGTGACCAGCACGCCTTCGGCGGCGGGATCCACGAGGTTGCAGCAGATCAGGTCGGCCCCGAAGGCAGCGACGAGCTCGGCGTTGGCCGTGCCGGTCAGGAGCGGTGGCGCCGACGCGATGACCTCGGCCAGGACGGTCCGCCCCTCGGCCTCGCGGATCGCATCGAGCAGCGCCGGCCCCCGGAGAGCGGCCAGGTCGGGCCCGTAACGGTCGAGGATGCGTGTCACGGCAGGGCCTCGCTGGCGACGGCGCGGGCCCGATCCGCGTCCTCGGCGGCGACGGCACGGGCGGCGAGCTGCTGGCACCGTTCGAGGGTCGACGAGGCCAGCGCCGCCCGCACCGGCAGGAGGGATGCCGCCCCCATCGACAGCTCCGTCACCCCGAACCCCACCGCGAGCAGCGCCCAGGCCGGATCACCCGCCGCCTCGCCGCACACGCCGACCCAGCGGTCGTGTGCGGACGCGGCGTCGCACACCTGCTGAACCGCGCGCAGCACGGCCGGGGCGAACGGGTCCTGCAGCGCAGCGAGGGCGCCGTTCTGTCGGTCCGCGGCGTGCAGGTACTGCGTCAGGTCGTTGGTGCCGATGGAGAGGAAATCCAGCTCAGCAGCGAAGGCATCCGCGGTCAGGACGGCGGCAGGTACCTCGATCATGACGCCGAGCTCGACGCCGGCGTCCCGCAGGCCGGCTGCCTCGGCTCGGGCGATGAACCACCGCACCTCCGCCAGGGTGGCGACCATGGGCGCCATGACCGCCACGGGGCCGTGGTCGGCTGCGCGCCGGACGGCACGCAGCTGCGCGTCGAGCAGCTCCGGGTGGGCACGTGCCAGGCGGATGCCACGGACCCCGAGCGCGGGGTTCTCCTCGGCCTCGACGGGCAGGAACCGGGCGGGCTTGTCCGCCCCGAGGTCGAAGGTGCGGACGACGAGCTTCCCACCGTCGAGCAGGTCGACGGCCTCCCGGAGCCGCTCGTACTGTTCGTCCTCGGTGGGCGCCTCGTGCTGGTCGAGGACCTCGAACTCGGTGCGCAGCAGCCCCACACCCTGCGCGCCCGCGGCGAGCGCCGTCCGCAGATCGGCGACGCTGCCGATGTTCGCCGCCAGCTCGATCCGGTGGCCGTCGGCGGTCGCGCCGGGTCCGTCACCGGCGAGCACCGCCAAGCGATCACGTTCTGCGGCCGCGGCCTCAGCCCGTCCCCGGAGCCCGGCGTCACGGACGGCGGCCTCCCCGAGGTGGACGGTCCCCTCGTCGCCGTCGATCCCGAGCACCTGACCGTCCTCGACGGCGTCCAGGACACCGGTCACCGCGACCACCGCGGGGACCCCGATGGCACGCGCGAGGATCGCGGCGTGGCTGGTGCGGCTGCCCGCCTCGAGCACGAGCCCGGCCACCTGCGTCGGGTCGAGCCCCGCGGTGTCGACCGGGGCGAGGTCGTGGGCGACCACGATGCTGCCGGACGGCAGCTCGGCGAGGTCGGGCGCGGCCCGGCCGAGCAGCTGACGCGCCACCCGGTCGCAGACGTCGCGCACGTCGGTCGCCCGCTCCGCGAGGTACTCGTTGGTGCTCTCGGCGAGGGCCGACGCGTACACCTCCCCCGCTTCCACGATGGCCCGTGCGGCGGGGAGCGCCCCGTCGCGGACGCTGGACGCGGCCGCGTCCGCGAGCTCGGGGTCGGCCACCATCATCGCCTGGGCGTCGAGCACCTCCGCCACCTCGCCGTCCGCGGCATCCGCTCGCTGCTGGAGGTCGTCGGCGACGACCGCGATGGCCGTTCGCAGCGCCTCGAGCTCGGCCGAGGGGTCGGGCACCGGCCCCTCGGGCAGCTCCAGTTCCTCGACGACGTACCGCCACGCCGGCCCGATCCCGACCCCCGGGGAAGCCGCGACGCCGGCGAGGTCGGTCACAGTTGACCCGTCAGCTCGGTCAGCGCATCCAGGGCGGCTTCAGCGTCGTCGCCCTCAGCGGTGACCCGGACGTGGTCACCCCGCCGAACGTCGAGCTTGAGCACCGCCAACAGCGACCGCGCGTCCGCCTCGGTCTCTGCCTTGTGGAGCGTGATGGTGGCGTCGAACTCCCCCGCCTTCTTGACGAACAGCGCGGCCGGCCGCGCGTGCAAACCCACCTCGTTGTCGAACGTCAGGTCACGTTCTGGCACAGGTCCTCCACTCGCAGTCGGTCCACTCCGTTCACGACCATCTCGGCGCCCGCCTCGATCAGGCGTCCACGGTCGACCGTTCCCTCGACGCCGATCACGCGCATCCCCGCGGCCCGCCCGGCCCGCACCCCGGCCGGTGCGTCCTCGACGACCGTGCAGCGCGGACCGGCGACGTCCAGCTGTGCGGCCGCGGCCCGGTAGATCGCGGGGTCGGGCTTGCCGCGGTCCACGTCGGAGGCGGTCACGATCGCGTCGAAGTGCCGCACCAGGTCGCCGAGGAGCGCGTCGACCGCGTTGCGCATCGCGCTCGTGGCCAGCGCCAACGGCACCGACCCACCGGCCAGGGCCTCGAGCAGCCGTTCGGCACCCGGGGCGATCGCCGGCGGTGCGTCCACCTGCAGCGCGTCGGACCGCGCCTCGAGCTGGAGCGTCGTGCGTTCGCGTTCCGCGACGGGCATGTCCGGGTGCAGGTCGGCGAGCACGTCGACGCTGCGGCGCCCGAGGACACCCCGGGGTCCGTCGGGGCCGGGGTCGTGCCCGATCCGGTCGAAGTACTCAGCCCAGACCTGCACGTGGCTGTCGCTGGAGAGCACCAGCACCCCGTCCATGTCGAAGATCACGGCGCACGGCGGGGTGCGTCCGGTCCCCCGGGGGTCTGGCATCATCCTCGGCGCACCCTTCGAAGCGTGGTCGAGCACGCTAGCTGCCGTTGCGAGGATCAGCGGGTCTCGGTCACCTTCGTCAGACCGGTGGGACGGTCCAGGTCCATGCCGCGGACGCTGGCCAGCCGAGCTGCGAGCAGCTGAGCCGGGAGGATGCTGGTGACCGGCGTCAACCAGGGAGCGGGTTCCCGAACGAGCGGGAACGGGAGGGCGGCCGCCTGCAGCAGGTCCTGATCCGCAGAGATGATCGCCAGCAGCGCCCCCCGCTCCCGGAGGACGGGCACGAGCTCGCGTTGACTGGCCACCGATGGTTCGGTCGGAGCGATCACGAGCGCCGCCGCTCCAGCTTCGAGCGCGGCGATGGGGCCGTGCAGCAGGTCGGGTGGGGAGAAGGCCTCGGCGACCGTGCCGGTCAGCTCACGGATCTTGAGCGCGGCCTCGAACGCGGTGGCGTAGTTGAGACCCCGGCCGGTGACCAGCAGGTGGCGGGTGTCGACCAGGCGGTCGGCGAGCTCCACCGGGGTGGCGGCGAGGACGGCCTCCACCACCTCGGGGAGCTCGGCCAGATCGCGCAGGCGCTTCGGTGCCTCCGCGGGATCGCCCAGCGCGACGGCCAGCAGGGCCATCGCGACGAGCGACGAGGTGTAGGTCTTGGTCGCCGCGACGGCTCGTTCCTCGCCGGCGGCGAGGTCGATGACGTGGTCGGCCACGGCCGCGAGCGGTGAGGCCGGCTCGTTCGTGATCGCGATCGTCGGGCGTCCCTGCTCACGACCGCTCGCGAGGACACCGACGACGTCCGGCGACCGCCCCGACTGCGAGATCGCCACGACGAGGGAGCGGTCGAGCCGTGGCGCCACGCCGTAGATGCTCTGGAGCGACGGCGTCGCCAGCGACACTGGCAGGCGGCAGGTGATACCGAGCAGATACTGCCCGTACCGGGCCACGTTGTCGGACGACCCCCGCGCCACGAGCATCACGTGGTCGATGTCGGTGGCGGCGAAGGTCGCACGCATCCGTTCGCGGAGCGGCCCGCTCGCCTCGACGAGCCGTCCGATGACCTCGGCCTGCTGGCCGATCTCGGTACGCAGGTGGGTGGTCGCGTCCGTCACGTCGCCTCGATCACGTCGTCGTCGTTGATGACCCGGTGCACCGTCCCGGTCTCGTCGAGCACGACGAGGCGTGCCCGGTCGCCCACGCGGGTGCGGCCGAGGTCGTCGCGGTCGAGCACCCGTGCGGGCACGGCGGTCGCCGCAGCCACGGCGTCGACCAGTGGGACGTCGAGCGCGACCAGGTTGCGGACCGCGTCGGCCATCGTGAGGGCGCTCCCGGCGAGCGTGCCGTCGGCACGTCGGACCGCCCCACCGGAGACGGTCACGTCGACGTCACCGAGCCGGAAGTCCCCGTCGCCGACGCCAGCCGCCGCGGTCGCGTCGGTGACGAGGACCGTCCGCCCCGCAGCCGCCTGCCAGACCAGCCGGACGGTGTCGTCGGCGAGGTGGTGACCGTCGACGATGACCTGCACGACCACGTCGGGTCGGGCCAGCGCGACCGCCGCGACACCCGCGTCCCGGGCTGTGAACCGGCGCATCGCGTTGAACAGGTGGGTCACGGTCGACGCACCCGCGTCGAAGGCGGCGTGCGCGTAGGTGGCGTCGGCGTCGGTGTGGCCGATGGAGACGACGACCCCCCGTCCGAGCAGGACGTCGATCAGTTCGGTCGCACCGGGGAGCTCCGGGGCGAGCGTGACCGCGGTCACCGGACCGGCGTCCAGCAGCCGACCCAGCAGCGCGACATCGGGGTCACGACGGTGCTCCGACGGGTGCGTTCCCAGACGTTCGGGGGCCAGGAACGGGCCCTCGAGGTGGATCCCGACGATGTCCCGGCCGTCGGGGTGTGCGCGCGCCTCGGCGATCGCCTGGCAGGCTCGCACCGTCACCTCCTCGGGGCTCGAGATGAGCGTCGGCTGCCAGGCAGCGACGCCGGCTGCACGCAGCGCCCTGGCCACGTCGAGCACCCCGTCCCGGTCCGCCCCGAGGAGGTCGATGCCGTCGTACCCGTTGACCTGCAGGTCGACGTAGCCGGGTGCCGCCAGCCGTCCCGTCCCCGCGGCGGGAAGACCGATCCGGGTGACCGCGCCATCCGCGACCTCCACGTCACCCCGGACGAGGGCGCCGTCGACGATCGCCGCGTCCACCTCGAGCTTCAGAACGTCCCCTAACCGCCGATGTAGGACATCTCGACCCTGGGCCCGGTGAGGCCCTCCTCGGCGCGCAGCTCCGACGCGCGATCGGTCCGGGCCGACCAGATCGCGACCACGCGGTCGCGCAGCCCGGCGTCGTCGGCGCCGTCACGCAGGAGGCTGCGCAGATCGTTGCCGCTGGCGGCGAACAGGCAGGTGTAGAGCTCACCGATGGCCGTCAGACGGGCCCGGGTGCAGTCCCGGCAGAAGGCGCGCGTCACCGAGGCGACGACCCCGACCTCACCCGCCCCGTCGAGGTAGCGGTACCGCTCGGCCACCTCACCGGGGTGGTCCCGTTCGACCGCCTCGATCGGCCAGCGGGTCCCGATGCGGTCGACGACCTCGGCGGCGGGCACGACCCCCTCACGCACCCAGCCGTTGGTGGTGCCGACGTCCATGAACTCGATGAACCGCAGGGTCACGTCGGCATCGCGTGCCCACCCCGCGAGGTCCTCGAGCTGGTCGTCGTTGACGCCTCGGCGCAGCACGGTGTTGACCTTGATGGGACCGAGACCGGCCGCCCGAGCCGCTTCGATCCCGTCGAGCACCCCGAGCACGGATGCCCTGGTGTCGGCGACGGCGCGGAAGGTGGTCTCGTCGAGCGCGTCGAGGCTGACGGTGACCCGGTCGAGCCCCGCGTCGGCCAGCGCACCGGCGTGGTCGCGCAGGAGCAGACCGTTGGTGGTGAGCGCGAGGTCGTCGAGCCCGTCGACGGCGGCGAGCTGGGCGACCAGCTCGGGTAGGTCCTTGCGCAGCAGCGGCTCGCCGCCGGTGAGCCGGATCTTGGTGACCCCGAGATCGACCGCCACACGGACGATGCGGGTGATCTCCTCGAAGCTCAGCAGCTCGTCCCGTGGCAGGAACGCGTGGTCCGGACCGAACACCTCGCGCGGCATGCAGTACCGGCAGCGCAGGTTGCACCGATCGGTGACCGACACGCGCAGGTCCTCGACCGGCCTGCCGAGCCGGTCGACCAGCGGCGTGTCCACGGTGTCTCCCACACGGCGGACGGTACCGCTGGCGACCTCGGGACGCGTCGGCGACCTCGGGACGCGTCGGCGACCTCGGGACGCGTCGGCGACCTCGCGGGATCACTCGGGCTGGAAACCGCCCACCATCGAGGCGAACATCGGCGCGACGTCGCCCCAGTCGTCGGCCTGGCTCTGCAGGTTCAGCGCGTAGGCACGTTCCCCGGCGAAGATGTTGAGGTTGTACGCGCGCAACTCGGCGCCACCCGCGGTGTAGGTGTACTCGAGCAACGCGGCCGGCTGACCCCGGAAGGTGACCACGGTGAGCTGGAGCTCCTGGTAGTCGTCGAACCGGTCCGCCAGGTCGGCGGAGAGCTCCTGCCAGTTCTCGTACGGGTCGGGGCGCGGGTCCGGTGTCCAGTCCACCCGCAGGTAGGTCGAGCTGGCCGGGTCACGGTGGTCGACGATCCGACCCTGCCCCTGCGCGACCTCCCACCCCGCGGGGATGGCCACGCGGTACGCCGGCCCGTCGACGACCTGCCAGTCGTCCGGCACCTCGGCCTCGGGCACATCGGTGGCGGCGGAGGTCTCCGGATCGCCGCCGTCACCCCCCTCCTCAGGCTCACCGTCACCCTCGGCCTCAGCCTCGCCGTCGTCGCCCGGGTCGGGAGCACCGTCCGTGGCCTGTGGGTCGGTCGACCCGCCGTCCTCCTGCGGCGCAGCCACCACGCCGTCCTCGGGCGGGGGGTCCCCGACCGTGTCGCGGTTCAGCACCACCGCACCGACGACCACCACGAGCAGCAGCACCGCCGCCCACGGCAACCACCGTCGCGGCGACCGGGGCTCCGGATCATCGGCGGGCGCCGCCGAGGTGGGTCGAGGCTCCGACGATCGGAGCGCGACGGACGCGGTCAACGCGGTGTCCGGCTCGTCCGCGGCCTCCGCCGGGCCAGGTCGGGTGTCCTCCTCGGGCGCCGGTCCCGGGTCCGCCGTGGTGATCGGGACCACCGGCGGCCCGGTCGCCGGGACGGGAAGCGCGTCGCGGTCGGCGATCCGTGCGAGATCGGCCCGGATGGCGGCCGCGTCGGGCCGGGACGACGGTTCCTTCTCGAGCAGCCGCGAGATGATGGGCACGAGGGCATCGGCACGCTCGAAGGGACGCGCCGGTTCGTGGACGACCGCGTGGACCGTCGCGACGGCGTTGTTGCGTTCGAACGGGGGAACGCCTTCGACCGCGAAGTACAGCGATGCTCCGAGACCCCACAGGTCCGCCGCCGGCGCGGCGTCGTGCCCGAGCGCCTGCTCGGGGGCGATGAACTGCGGTGACCCCATGGTGGCACCGGTGCGGGTCAAGCGCGCGTGGCCCTCGACCGAAGCGATACCGAAGTCGGTCAGCTTCACGGCCCCGTCGTCGGTCACGAAGATGTTCGACGGCTTGACGTCGCGGTGCACGATGCCGACCTCGTGCGCCGCGAGCAGCGCGTCGAGCAGGCCGAACGCGACGGTCGCAGCCATCGTCTCGTCGAGCGGTCCGTCACGGAGGATCAACGCGTCGAGCGTCGGCTGCTCGACGAGCTCCAGGACGAGGTGGACGTCGCCGTCCTCGTCCACGACGTCGAAGATCGTCACCGCCGAGGGGTGCAGCAACCTCGCCGCGGCTCGGGCCTCCAAGCGCACCCGGGCGCGCAGCTGGTCGCGTTCGGCCGGTGGCAGGTCGCCGGGGACCTCGACGTGCTTGACCGCGACCTCCCGCTCGAGCAGGTGGTCGTACGCGGCCCAGACCGTGCCGCCGCCACCTCGGGCGATGCGGCGCGTGAGCTCGTAACGTCCGCCAACACGGCGGTCGGTGGAGGGTGCCATCGCACGGGACGGTAACCGGCTGCCGGCCGTCGGACGGACGGGTGACCGTCCGAACAGGGGCTACCGTCCGAGCTCGGTGACTGGAGGTTGTGCCGGTGCGGCTCGAGGTGCGGCTCTTCGGTGGGCTCTCCGAGCGGGCGGGCGGTCAGCGACGGCTCGACGTGGAGCTGCCCGACGACGCGACCGTGGCCGATCTGCGGGACCACCTCGCGGCCGAGTACCCGGCGATGGCCCCGCTGCTGCCTCGGGTGAACGTCGCGGTCGACCTCGAGGTCGCACCTGCGGACCGCTCCCTGGCAGGTGCCTCGCAGATCGCCGTGCTGCCACCGGTCGCGGGTGGGTCCGACGAGGACGCGCCGCGCGTGATCACCGGGCTCGCTGCGCCACCGTTCGACGTCGATGCGGTGCTCGCGCGGATCACCGCGCCGGACGTCGGGGGCGCGGTGTCGTTCCTCGGCACGGTGCGCGACCACGCGCCGGACCTCGACGGGATCGTGCGGCTCGACTACTCCGCCTACCCGGAGATGGCTGAGAAGATCCTGGCCAACATCGCCGGGGAGCTGCTCGCCGAGCACCGGGGGGTCCGCGGTCTGGCCCTGCTCCACGCGACCGGCGAGCTGAGCGTCGGAGACCACACCATCCTGATCGCGGCGTGCTCTGCGCACCGGGACGTGGCGTTCGCCGCCTGCCGCGACGGCCTCGAGCGGGTCAAGGACCGGGTCCCGATCTGGAAGCGCGAGGTCACCGCGGACGGCACCCACCGGTGGGTGGGGCTCACCCCGCCGCCCGCCGGGGACGATCGCGGCCCCTGACGGTCACGCGGCCTCGTCGGGGTGGACCTGCAGCTCGGTCGCCTTGACGGCGAGGTGGACCGTGCCGCCGGCACCGAGGTCGAGCTCGGCCACGGCCTGGGGTGTGACCTCGGCGACGAGCGGGACCGGACCGGTGATGCGCACCCGGACGTGATCGCCTCGGGCGTCCAGGTCGGCGACCTCGCCGGTCAGCACGTTGCGCGGGCTGCCGCCGGGACGGATCCGGTGCACCGACACGGCGCGCGGGTGGACCGTGACCGCGACGGGCCCGTGTGCCGCGTCGGCCGTGCGGAGCTCGCCGCCACCGTCGAGACGGACGAGCGTCCCGTCCGCGACCCCACGGAGCAGGTTGAGACCGACGAGTTCCGCGACCCACCGCGAGCGGGGCCGCGCCGCGACCTCCGACGCCGAGCCCTGCTGGGTGATCCGGCCGTCCTCGATGACCGCGAGGTGCCCGGCCATCGTGAGCGCTTCGGTCGGGTCGTGGGTCACGAGGAGCACCGGCGTGGCCGTCTCCTCGGCCAGCCGCAGCACCAGGCCGCGGAGCGCGGTGCGCGACGGTGCGTCGAGGGCGCTGAACGGTTCGTCGAGCAGCAGCAGCCGGGGTCCGCCGGCGAGGGCTCGCGCGAGCGCGACGCGTTGCTGCTGACCACCGGAGAGCGCAGAAGGGCGGCGTTCGGCCCACGCGGTCGCGCCGACCCGCTCGAGCCAGGTACGTGCTTCGGCGTCCCGGGTCGGGCGATCGCCCTCCCGGACCGCGAGCGCGACGTTCCGCAGCACGCTGCGGTGCGGCAGCAATGTCGACGCCTGCGTGACCATCCCGAGCCGGCGTGCCCGTGTGGGCAGGTCCGGGCCGCCACCACCGGCGACGACCCACCCTCCGACGACGACGTGCTGACGGCCGGAGGGATCGAGCCCGGCGATGGCCCGCAACGTCGAGGTCTTGCCCCCGCCCGACGGCCCGATCAGCACCGTCACCAACGCGTCGCTGCGCAGGTCGACGTCGAGGTCGAAGCCACCGACCGACCGCTGGACCCGCACCTCGAGGCTCACCACGGGGCCCGTTCGAAGCGGGCGACCACGAGCAGCGCCAGCACGGCGACGACCGACAGGATGAGCGCGAGCACACCAGCGGTCGCGTAGTCGAAGGCCTGGACGCGGTCGTAGACGGCGATGGGCATGGTCTGGGTCCGGCCCGGCACGTTGCCGGCGACCATGATGGTCGTCCCGAAGTCCCCGAGCGCGCGCGCGAAGGCGAGCGCGATCCCCGCCAGGATCCCGCGTTGCGCGATGGGGAGGGTCACCTCGAACACGATCCGCCGCTCGGACAGGCCGGCGACCCGAGCGGCCTCCTCGTAGCGGCGATCGACGTCGGTGATGGCGGCTCGTGCGGCCCGGAGGCAGAACGGGGTGCTCGCCAGGGCCGCGGCGATCACCGCCGCGGTGGGGGTGAAGACCAGCGGCCCGCCCGTCAGCGACTCCCACGCGCGACCGACCGGGGATCGACGCCCGATCGTGACCAGCAGGTAGTACCCGAGGACGGTCGGTGGCAGGACGATGGGCAGGCTCGCGAGTGCCTCCAGGAACCGCCGGCCGGGGAAGCGACCACGCGCCAGGACGTAGGCACCGGCGATGCCGAGGACCGTGGCGATCAGCGTCGCGAGCGAGGCGACACGCAGCGACAGCCAGAGCGGTGCCCAGTCGATGCCGGCGAGGGTCTCGGTCACGCCCCACCGCCTCCGCCAGCGCCCACCTCGTCGGCGGTCACCTCGTCGTCCCCGGGGAGCAGGAAGCCGGAGCGCCGCATGACCTCGCGCCCCTCCTCGCTGGCCACGAGGTCGGCGAACGCCTCGGCCGACGCCGCCTGCTCCGCGTCGACGGCGGTGACCACCAGCTCCTGCTGGAGCGGCGCGTGGAGGCCGTCGTCGACGAGCACCCACGTGCCGATGCCGCGCTCGTCGGCAGCCAGGGCGAGCGACAGCGCGAGGATCCCGACGTCCGCGTTGCCGGTCTCGACCAGCCGCTGGGTGTCGGAGATGTTCTCGCCGAAGACGAGCCGGTTCTGGACCGCCTCCCACGTCCCGGTCACCCGCAGCGCCTCCTCAGCGGCGACGCCGTAGGGCGCGTGCTCGGGGTTCGCGATCGCGACGTTGACGATCGTCTCGTCGCTCGCGACGTCCTCGAGCTGCTCCCACCCGGTCCACCGGTCCTGCGGTGCCCAGATGACGATCCGACCGAACGCGTAGGTCCGGCGCGTCGCCGCATCGCCCACACCCTCGGCGAGGACCTGCTCGACGAACGCGACGTTGGCCGACGCGTACAGGTCGAAGGGTGCGCCCTCGATGAGCCGCTGGGCGAGCTGGCCCGACGAACCGAAGTCGAAGCTCACCTCCGTGCCGGTCGCCGCGGCGAACCGCGTCGCGAGCTCCTCGAAGGCGGGGCGCAGATCGGACGCGGCCGCGACGAGCAGCTCCGAGGGGACCGCCCCCCGGTCGGTGCGCTGGACGCCGACGTGGGCATCGCCACCACGGCACGCCCCGATCAGGAGAGCGACGACCAGGAGCCAGCCGGCGCGACGCATCACGAGGCCACCTGGTAACCGGGGAGCGCCGCGAGCCGGCTGCGGAGGCGCGCCGAGCCGAGCAGCTCGCCGAGGACACGCGCGCCCGGGTGATCGACCGCACCCGCGTCGATCCACAGCTCGACCGCGTGGGTCTCCAAGGGGTGGAAGCTCAACCCGCAGGCCTCGGCGACGGGTTCGATGGTCACCGCCGCGAGCCCGAGCTCGATCGCCCGCCGGGCGGCGTCGAGGTGACCCGTCGCGACGGCCCCGTGGGGACGTCCGGCTCCAGCGGCGTCGAGCACCCGCTCGTAGGCGAGCTGCGCCGCTGCCCCCGTGTCCCGCTGGACCACCTCTCCTCTCCCAGCGAGCGCGTCCACCAGCGTGCCCGACCGCTCTGGTCGAGCGGCGAGCCCCGTCCGCCAGGTCGCCAGGGGGAGCCGGTGGACCCGGTCGGGTCGGCCTGGCGCGGGAGGCGAGGTGTCGTGCACGACAGCGGCGTGGGCCCGGCCGGTCGTCAGCGCGAGCCGGGCCGCCGCCGACGACCCGAGCACCGGCAGGATCCGACCGGGACCCCGGGGCGGGGCGAGCCCCGCGAGCAGGCCGAGCGCGGGATCGCAGCCGACGACGACGAACCCGTCGAGGTCCGCGCCGTCGAGCACCTCGACCCGCCCGCTGTTGATCACCGCGTCGGGGACGGGCCACGACTCCCCGTCCGCGGCGGTCGGCAGGGGGACGACGACGGTGTGGTCCCCCACCCGGGACGCACGGACGGCACGCCCCTCGGGGATCTCGCCGCCGAGCACCTGGAGCGCCACCGGTGGGCCGACCGCCAGGAGCTCCTCGACGGTCGTCCCGAGCGCGCGGGCGAGACCGAGGGCCGCGTCGACGCGTGGCAGGTGCTCACCACGCTCGATCGCACCGACCCCCTGGCGGCTGATCCCCGCGCGGGCCGCGAGCTCGTCCTGGCTCAGGCCGAGGGCACGACGGCGACGCCGGACCCGACGCCCGAGCCCCGCCTCCGCCGGGGCGTCCTCACGCACCCGTGCCCCCTTCCCGCATGACAGCTTCAGAGCATGACTATGCCAGATAGCTGGCACGGTCGCCCGAGGCTCCACCCCACGCCCCGGCCGACCGAACATCTCCGGGCCTTGACGGTCGACCTACGCTTACGTAACTTACGGTCCCGTAACCGAACGCTGGAGCCGAGCTTGTCCACCACCCGCCTGACCGACCGTGACCTGCTCGCCGAGCTCGAACCGGTCGCGGACCAGCAGCTGCGTCGCCACGAGCAGGTGGCCGAGGAGTGGTTCCCCCACGAGTACGTGCCCTACTCCCAGGGTCGCGACTTCGACACCGAACCGTGGACCCCGGACCACTCGCGGTTGACGGGCGTGGCGCAGATCGCCTTCGAGGTGAACCTGCTCACCGAGGACAACCTGCCGAGCTACCACCGCGAGATCTTCGAGATGTTCGGCACCGGCGACGGCGCGTGGATCAACTGGACCCACCGCTGGACCGCCGAGGAGGGGCGCCACTCCATCGTCCTGCGCGACTACCTCACCGTCACCCGCGCCATCGACCCGATCGAGCTCGAGCGCGGGCGCATGCAGCAGATGATGACCGGCTACGACCGGGACGGGAAGGACGCGCTCCGCGGGATGGCCTACGTCTCGTTCCAGGAGCTCGCCACCCGGATCAGCCACCGCAACACGGGTCGGTACTCGAACGACCCGGTCGCCGACCGGATCATGGCGAGGATCTCCAAGGACGAGAACCTGCACATGATCTTCTACCGGGACCTGGTGGGGGCGGCTCTCCACCTCGACCCGTCACGCGTGATCGAGGCCATCGCGGCCGAGGTCCAGGCGTTCGTCATGCCCGGTGCCGGGATGCGCGACTTCAACCGGAAGGCCGTGCAGATCGCCAAGGCCGGCATCTACGACCTGCGCGTCCACCACGATGACGTGATCTGGCCGTTGCTGCGCCACTGGGGCGTGTTCGACGTCGAGGGCCTCGACGAGGCGGCCGAGCAGGCACGCGAGCAGCTCTCGGGCTTCCTCACCGGCCTCGATCAGATGGCGACCCGGTTCGACGAGAAGCGCACCGCCCGCGCCGCCCGTGAGACCGCCCGCACCGGGTGACCACCGGCGGGGTCAGCGTGCGCCGAGCTGCCGCCGTGCCTCGTCGAGGATGGTCAGGACCTCGAGCGACTCGTCGAGCGGGATCAGCGTGCTCTCGGTCCGGCCGGACCGCAGGCAGGCGTGGACCTCGGCGATCTCGTGGGCGTACGCGGGGAGGTGGGGCTCGGCCTCGGTGACCTGCGGCGCCTGACCGGGCCGCACGAGGGTCCGCCGTGCGGGCCGGTGGACCGGCGCGTCGAAGCGCAGCTCGCCCGCGGTACCGACGAGCGATCCGGTCGACGGCAGCGGCGCCACCAGCGAGCACGACAGGCGGGCCTGCACCGCCCCCGCGGCCAGCAGCACCGTCGCATCCGCGTCGACACCCGTGGGTGCGAGCGCGCCCGCGACGCCGACCAGCTCGGGCACGTCGGAGAGGAACGTGCGGGCGAACGCGACGGGGTACACCCCGACGTCGAGGAGCGCGCCACCCCCGAGCTCGGGCGCCCACAGCCGCGAGTCCGCGTCGTAGGGCGCCGGGAACCCGAGGTCCGCGGTGATCACGCGTAGCTCGCCGATGGCCCCGTCCGCCACGAGCTGCCTCGCCTCGATCAGCAGCGGGTCGCAGCGCATCCACATCGCCTCGGCGAGGAACACCTGGAGCTCGCGCGCGAGCGCGACCAGCGCAGCGGCCTCCGCCGGATCGGCGGCCAGCGGCTTCTCGCACAGGACCGCCACCCCAGCCTCGAGGGCGAGTCGGGTCGGCGCCGTGTGCTGCGGATGTGGGGTCGCGACGTACACCACGTCGATGTCACCGTCGTCGAGCATCGCGCCGACGTCGCCGTAGGCGCGGTCGATACCGCGCTCGTCGGCGAAAGCGCGGGCGCGAGCCTCGGTGCGCGACGCGACCGCGACCACCTCGGCGTCGGCGGTCGCGTGCAGATCCGCCGCGAAGGAGCTCGCGATACCACCCGTCGCCACGATGGCCCACCGGATCGGTCCGTCGGCCGTCCGGGTCACGAGGGTCGGGACCCGAGGTGGGCGGCGATGTCCCCACGTCGGTGCTGGCCATCCCACCGGATGCGATCCGCCGCGGCGTAGGCCCGGCTCCGGGCCTCCGCCACGTCGGCGCCGCGGGCGGTGACGTCGAGCACCCGACCACCGGCGGTCACGAGTCGTCCGTCCACGTCGCGGGCCGTCCCGGCGTGGAAGACCGTCACCCCGTCGTGACCCACCGCCTCGTCGACCCCGAGGATCGGGACGCCGGTCGCGTAGCCCTCGGGGTACCCACCGCTGGCGAGGACGACCGTCACGACCGCGTCGTCGTGCCAGGTGACCTCGACGTCGGCGACCGAGCCGACGGCGGACGCGTGGAGCAGGTCGCCGAGGTCGGAGGCGAGCTTCGGCAGGATCACCTGGGTCTCGGGATCGCCGAACCGCGCGTTGAACTCGAGCAGCTGCGGCCCGTCGATGGTGTCGACGAGGCCGGCGTACAGCAGGCCCCGGTAGGGCGCGCCGCGGGCCGCCAGCTCGCGCAGCACGGGCAGGAACACGAGCTCGCGGAGGTGGTCGACATCCTCGAGCGCGAAGTCCGGGACGGGTGTGTAGGCCCCCATGCCGCCCGTGTTCAGGCCCTCGTCGCTGTCGAGGGCGCGCTTGTAGTCCTGGGCCGGCGCGAGCAACACGACGTCCTCGCCGTCGCAGACACCGAAGACGCTGCGCTCGGGACCGAGGAGGAACTGCTCGACGACCACCTGCGATCCGGCCTCACCGAACACGCCCCGGACGAGCGCGTCGTCGACGGCGTCGCGGGCCTCGTCCCGCGACGCGCAGATCCGCACGCCCTTGCCAGCGGCCAGGCCGTCGGCCTTGACCACGTACGGACCACCGAACCGATCGAGCGCGTCGAACGCCTCGTCACGATCGCCGGTCGCGACGTAGCCGCCGGTCGGCGCACCGGACGCCTGCATCACGTCCTTGGCGAACGCCTTCGATCCCTCGATCTGGGCGCCGGCGGCGGTCGGGCCGAACGCGGGGATCTCGCGTCGTTGCAGCTCGTCGACGACGCCCGCGACCAGTGGCGCTTCGGGCCCGACGGCGACGAGGTCGACCCCCTCGGCCTCGGCGAGATCCGCGACCGCCACGGGGTCGGTCGGATCGACGGCGAGGTTCGGACCGCACGCGGCCGTCCCGGGGTTGCCCGGCGCGGTGGCGACGCGGTCGACCGAGGGCGATGCGGCGAGCCGCCACGCCAGCGCGTGCTCGCGCCCGCCGTTGCCGACGACCAGGACGAATCGACCCACGCTGCGCGCCTTCGAAGGAGGACGCCGCGAGGCTAGTGGCGCCGCTTCCAGCGACCGTCCTCCACAGCGCTGGCGTTGTCCGCGGGACCGGCAGAGGGCCGAGCTGGCACCTTGCGCACCACCGACCTGGAGGCGACCATGCCGGACGAAGCGGCACGACACGACCTGCGCCAGGCGCTCTCGAGCGCCATCGGTCCCGACCAGGCGGCCACGCTCATGGAGCAGCTCCCTCCGATCCCGTGGGACCAGCTCGCCACGAAGGACGACGTCCGCGTGCTGGCGGACCGCATGGACACCCGCTTCGAGCTGTTCGAGCACAAGATCGTGAGCGAGTTCCGGCGGCAGATCATCGAGCAGAACCGCCTGCTGTTCTTCTCGATGATGGGCGCGATCTTCACGACCGCATCGCTCGCGTTCGCCGCTGCGCGCTTCTGAGATCGGACCCGTACCGTCCGCTCAGTGGGCGGGAGGCGGGACCAGCGGGACGTCGTGGCGCACCAGGGTCTGCGAGCGCTTCGGTCCGATCGACACCCACGTGATGCGCGACCGCGACTCCTCCTCGAGCATGTCGACGTAGTCGCGCGCGGCCTTCGGCAGGTCCTCGTACCGGGTGACCTCGGTGAGGTCCTCCTCCCAGCCGGGCAGCTCGGTGTAGACCGGCTCGGCGTGGTGGAAGATCGACTGGTGGGGCGGGAAGTTGACGTACTCCTGGCCGTCGTACCGGTAGGAGGTCGCCACCTTCAGCGTCTCGAAGCCCGACAACACGTCGAGCTTGGTCAGGAAGATGTCGGTGAGACCGTTGACGCGCTCGGCGTAGCGGGCGAGCACGGCGTCGAACCACCCGACGCGGCGACGACGGCCCGTGGTGGTGCCGTACTCGCCACCGAGGTCCGTCATCCGTTCGCCGACCTCGTCGAACAGCTCGGTCGGGAACGGGCCGGCCCCGACCCGGGTGACGTACGCCTTGGTGATACCGATGACGCGGTCGACGTGACGCGGGCCGATGCCCGCGCCGGTCAGCGCACCACCGGCGACCGGGTTCGACGAGGTCACGAACGGGTAGGTGCCGTGATCGAGGTCGAGCAGGGTGCCCTGGGCGCCCTCGAGGATGATGTGCTTGCCGGCCTCGAGCGAGCTGTGGATCAGCTCGGTGGTGTCGGTCAGGCAGGGTCGCAACCGGTCGGCGTACTCGAGGTACTCGGCGGCGATCTCGTCGGCGTCCATCGGGAGCCGGTTGTAGATCTTGGCGAGCTGCTCGTTCTTGTGGACCAGGACCGCGTCGAGCTTCTGGCGGAAGATCTTCTCGTCGAACAGGTCCTGGAACCGCAGGCCGACGCGCGATGCCTTGTCGGCGTAGGCGGGGCCGATGCCACGCTTGGTGGTGCCGAGGTTGGCCTTGCCGAGCCGCCGTTCGATCAGCAGGTCGAGCTCACGGTGGTAGGGCATGATCAGGTGCGCGTTGCCGCTGATCTTGACCCGGTCGAAGGCGTCGATGCCGCGGGCCGCGAGCCCGTCGAACTCCTGCAGCAGCACGGCCGGGTCGACCACCACGCCGTCGGCGATGACCGGCGTCACGTGGGGGTAGAGGATCCCCGACGGGATCAGGTGCAGCTTGAACACCTGGTCGCCGACGATCACGGTGTGGCCGGCGTTGTTGCCACCCTGGTAGCGGACGACCAGATCGGTCGTGTCCGCGAGCAGGTCGGTCGCCTTGCCCTTGCCCTCGTCGCCCCACTGGGCGCCGACGATGATGGTCGCGGGCACGTCTGCGTCCTCGCCTCGAGGTGCAGGTCCGGGTCGCGTTGCCGGCCTGCGTGGCGGAGCTCGACGCTCCGGCGGCTCGGGACGGCCGCCGTGACCGGACCCTACCGCGTCGGCTGCGAGGGCCGGGTCGGCCGCGCGTCGCAGGCAGCCTCGTCGTCCGGGTCGGCCGCGGGCAGCGCCGCGCCGATCCCCGCCGGCACGAAGTCACCGAGGATCGCCATCGCGGCGGGTGACGTCTCGAGCTCGGGCAGGCGCGCCCAGAACCCCGCACGGCCGCGCCCGAGACGCCCGGGTCGCTGGTCGTCTCCGACCGTCCGGACGAGCCGGATGTCGACGCGCTCGATGATGGTCCCCGTGAAGCGGGCGAACACCGGCCGGGGTGGGCAGTCCTCGGGCGGCAGGACGTCGGGAGCGACCGGCTCCGGAGCGTCCGGTGTCGCGATCGATCCGGCCCCGAGCGTCGCGGCGACGTGGACGATCTCGCGACGCTGACCGGTCCCGACCACGCGCAGCTGCGACAGGCGCCGACCGGTCGCCGGCCGGTGCACCTCGAACTCGACGACGTCGCCGGGGTGCGCGACCGACAGGAACTGTCCCGACAGCCACACCGGGGCGCGGCCGGCCAGGCGCTCGACGACCTCCGCGACGGCGTACGCGGCGGCGTCCTCCTCGGCGGCGAACTTGTCCTCGAGGGTCACCGGCTCGTCGTCGCCCTCGATCTGGGCGAGGTCCTTGCCGCGGGCCGACTCGATGGTCCCGATGCGCCGCATCGGCAGGTCCCCTGTCGGTCTCTAGACCTCGTGCGACCGCTCGGCGGGGGCGGTCGACCCGGTGGCTTCCGGGTCGTCCAGCCAGGACAGCTCGCTGGTATCGGCGCGGCCGACCAGCAGCGCCAGCCCGAGCGCGAGCAACAGCACCGGGCCGACCACCCGCAGGTCGATCAACTGGATGGTCACCTCGCCGCTGAGGACGACGGCCCCGACCGCGACCGCGATGGCCCCGACGAGGAACGAGAAGGTGTCGAAACGGTGGCGGGTCATCGGCGGACCTCCGGGGCTTCGAGCTCGGGATCGACGGCGTCGCCCCCGTCCTGCTGGTCGGTCTCGGTGGTGGCGACCGTGAAGATCTGGATCGATCCAGCACCGACGCGGAGGTCGAGCTCGTAGGTGGGACGCCCCGGGTCGGCGGGGATCGCCAGGGCACGTTCGAGGCTGACCCCGCTGCTGTAGCCCTCGTCGACGCGCAGCTCGCCGACCTCGAGGCGGGCCGTACCGCTGACGCCGGCGCCCTCGGGGACGTAGAGGGTCAGCTCACCAGCGCCGAGAACGACCTCGAGCACCTCACCCTCCGGGCGTTCCACCCCGATCAGATCGACCCGCAGGTCGCCGGCGCCGTAGCTGATGGGCTCGGCCAGCTGCTCCGCGTCGGTGAGCGTGATGGTGCGGTCGACCACGCCGCCACGGACGTCGATGCCGAGGTCGGTGAGCGCGGAGCCCACCAGCACGAGCGGCAGGAGCACCGCGACGGGGAACGCCAGCCCCCGTGCGCGCCCGACGACGCTGCCGACCAGCAGCCCGATCCCGAGCACGACCAGCACCACGGCCAGGATCCGCGGGGCGCTCACCGACGCGGCACCGGTGAGGTCGAGTAGCCACGCCACCCCGCCGGCGAGCAACGCCAGACCGAGCGTGATGCGCCCGAGGGGCGAGCGCGGGCGGCGTTCCACCGGCGCGGGGTGCCAGACGAGCGCCGGTCCGGTCGGCGGCACCACGGGCGGAGGCGGAGCCGGCGCGGACTCCCACACCGGGCCGGGCTCGGCCGTCGCTGCCTGCGGGGCACCCGTCCGGGCGAAGGCCGGTGGCGGTCCGGCGCTCTCCCACACCGGTGGGCCAGGGTGGGCCGCCGCGGCACCCGTGGTGCGCCGCTCCGTGCTGCGGCGATCGGCGTCGACCCAGAGGGCGATGCCGAGACCGATCAGCAGCAGCGGGACCAGGTTCCCCCCGAAGCGCCCGGTGCTGGTCACGCCGAGGAGGGTGATCATCGCGAACCCGACGAGCCCGATACCGACCCAGAACCCCGCGCTGCGGTCGACGAAGCGGTTGGGGACCACGACGGCCTCACCGTCGGACCCGGGGACGAGCAGGAGCATCGCCACGTAGACCAGGACCCCGAAGCCGGGGAACGGGATGAAGGCCAGCACCACCAGCGCGATCCGCACGACGACGACGTCGATCCCGAGGCAGGCCGCAAGTCCGGTGGCGACACCCCCGAGCAGCCGGCCCTCGAGCTGGCGGGTCAGGCGCCGCGGACCGGGCGCGGCCTCGGCGTCAGCGGGTCCCTGCGGCGGTGGAGCGAGAGGGGGCGGCGGGGAGCTGGGAGGGGGTCCTGCGGACATCGTTCATCCTCGTCCGGAGCGGTCGGTCGCGGCGGGCTGCCATCGACCACCCCGACCGTCCCACCCACGGCAGGTGGCGACCATCGGGGAGGACCCTGGGCCGACCCCGAGACCGGCGCAGGTGACGGGGGTGGGCCCGAGGGTCGCAGCGGGGTCCGGTGTGTCACCATCGTGGTCGGTCAACCACGAGGTCCCGGCGTCACGACACCGCCCCCGCCCCCACCACGGTCGCCAGCGGCGACCGCTGTGCCGGCGACGTCCGGTGAGGACGACGGACCCGGGTCGTACCCGTCACCTCCGCCGCCTCCGCCGCCTCCGACCGGCTCTCGGCCGACGTCCGGGCGCACGGCGACACGCCTGCGGAGGACCCGTACCGATCGCGTGGTCGCGGGGGTGTCCGGTGGGCTCGGTCGCTACCTCGGTGTCGACCCGGCCATCGTGCGCATCGGTTTCGTCGTCCTGACCTTCGCGGGGTTCGTCGGGCCGCTGATCTACGGCGTACTCTGGGTGACCACGACGGTCGAACCCGACACCCCGCTCGAGGGCCGACGACCCACGGTCCAGCAGGCGGTCGCGCTCGCGCTGATCACCCTCGGTGCGCTGCTGTTGCTGCGCAGCGTCGGCCTGTGGTTCGGCGACGCCCTCGTGTGGCCGATCGTGCTGGCGGCCGCCGGATCAGCGGTGGTCTGGACACGAGGCGACGACGACGACGACCGGGCACGTGTCGAGACCAGGCTCGGACGCCTCGCGGGCCGCCGCGGTCCGATCGGTGCCGCAGCGCGGCTGACGACGGCGCCGACGTCCCCGTCACGGATCGTGGTCGGCACGGTCCTCGTCGCGATCGCCGTGGCCGGCTTCCTGGCCGCCAACGATGCCCTGGTGGCGCTCCGCGACCTGGCGTTGGCGCTGCTCGCGGCGGCCGGCGGCGCGGTGCTGCTGTTCGGCCCCTGGCTCAGCCGGCTGGTCACCGAGCTCGGCAGCGAGCGGCGGGAACGCGTCCGCCAGGAGGAACGCTCCGAGCTTGCAGCCCACCTGCACGACTCGGTGCTGCAGACCCTGGCGTTGATCCAGCGCAGCTCGGACGACCCGCGTCGCATCGCCACCCTCGCCCGCGTGCAGGAGCGCGAGCTGCGTGCCTGGCTGTACGGCAGCGGACGCGTCACCGGCGCAGCCCCGCGGACGCTCACCGACGCCGTCGAACAGGCCGCCGCCGAGGTCGAGGCGCTGCACCACCTCGCGGTCGACGTGGTCGTCGTGGGGGACGCCCCGGTGGGTCCGGCCGCCCACGCCCTCGTCGCCGCCATCAAGGAAGCGACGACCAACGCCGCGAAGCACGCGGGGATCGACGAGGTCGCCGTGTACGTCGAGGTGACGGCTGAAGAGGTGACCGCCTTCGTCCGCGACCGCGGGGTCGGCTTCGACGTCGCGGCCACCCTCGGGGCCACCGACGACGACCACCGTCGGGGCCTGCGTGATTCGGTGATCGGTCGGCTCGAGCGCCACGGAGGCAGAGCCGAGGTCTGGTCCACACCGGGAGAGGGCACCGAGGTCGAGCTGACCGTCCCGCGCGATCCCGGGCCGACCACCACCACCACCACCACCGCCGTCGAGGAGGGCGCCCCGTGAACAGCCGCGCCGTGAAGGTGTTCCTGGTCGACGACCACAACCTGTTCCGCTCGGGTGTCCGCGCGGAGCTCGGTCCGCACGTGACGATCGTCGGCGATGCCGGCGACGTCGACGGTGCGATCCAGGGCATCGAGACCACCAAGCCCGACGTGGTGCTGCTCGATGTCCACCTGCCGGGAGGCGGGGGGCTGGCCGTGCTGCAGGCCATCAAGGAGCGCCGCCCCGACGTCTGTTTCCTGGCGCTCTCGGCCTCCGACGCCGCCGAGGACGTGATCCGCCTCATCCGTGCGGGAGCACGCGGGTACGTGACCAAGACGATCGCGACCCCCGATCTGCTCGACGCCATCGCCCGCGTCCACGCCGGCGACGCCGTGTTCAGCCCGCGGCTGGCCGGCTTCGTCCTCGATGCCTTCGCCGGCGGGCTGCCCGCCGGGACCGTCGCGGACGAGGAGCTCGACCGCCTGACCACCCGCGAGAAGGAGGTCCTGCGCCACCTCGCGCGGGGCTACACCTACCGCGAGATCGGCACCCGGCTGCACGTCTCGGTCAAGACCATCGAGACCCACGCGAGCTCGGTGCTCCGCAAGCTGCAGCTCAGCAACCGCCACGAGCTGACCGCGTGGGCGGCAGGCCGCGACCTGCTGTGACCGTCAGCTGAGGTCAGGATCCTGGTTCAGCGCCTCGGTCTCGTGGCTCGGCGAGGAGGCCTGGCCCGCGCTCGCGGTCGGCTGCAGGACCGACAACGTGAACCGGCACGGGTCCTCGCCGTGGTTGGCGTAGCGGTGCGGGACCTCCGCCTCGAACAGGACGCTGTCCCCGACGTCGAGGTGGTGCTCGACGTCCCCGACCCGGAGCGCGAGCTGACCTTCGAGGACGAGCAGCAGCTCGACGGTCCCGGGCGGGTGCGCCTCGCCGTCGAACCCATCGCCGACGGCGAGGTTCCAGTCCCAGAGCTCGACGACGTCCGGCGGGTCGGTGCCGAGGCAGAACAGGGCACGGCTGCCCGCATCCGAGGTCCACAGCGCCGGGGTGTCCGCAGCACGACGGACCGTCACCCGCGGGCCGGCCGGCGCCTCGATGAGGCTCGCGACCCCCACCCCGAGCGCGTCAGCGAGCCGGCAGAGCGTCGAGATCGAGGGGTTCGCGCGGCCCTGCTCGACCTGGATGACCGTGTTCTTGCTCACCCCAGCGCGCTCGGCGACAGCCTCGAGGCTCCAGCCCCGCAGGGCGCGGAGCCGACGCAGGTTGGTCGCCAGCGAACCAGCGACCTCCTCGGGTCCACGCAACGTCCGCTCCTCCCGCACCCACAGCCGTAGGTCTATCCTGCTGCACCAACCGGTCCAGCATATTGCGCCGGCGGTCCTCCCTCGCTACGGTACCGCGCACCGCACCGATCGGTGCACTCGACCTCACCGGATCCGGCCGCGTCGGCCCGTACGGATCCGTCATGACCGCACTGCTCGCCCTCTCGGCCGCCCTGACCTTCGGCGCCAGCGACTTCGCCGGCGGCCTCGCCGCCAGACGGGCGCCGGCGCTCACCGTGTCGTGGTTCGCGCAGGCCGCTGGTCTCCTCGTCCTGGCCCCGGCGCTGCTGTTGCTGCCCGGCGTCCTGTCGTCCTCCGCCCTCGCCGCTGGCGCGGTCGGCGGCGTGGCCGGTGCGTGCGGCCTCGTGCTCTACCTACGCGGTCTGGCGATCGGCCCGATGGGGCTCGCGTCACCGCTGGCCGGTGTCGCCGGAGCGGTGCTGCCGGTCGCCATCGGCTTCGGCACGGGCGAGCGCCCCACCACCCTCGCGACGGTGGGCATCGCGCTCGGCCTGGCCGCCGTGGTCCTGGTCGGCGGTCGCGACCTCGCGGCCGGCGCGCGACGTGGTGCGAGCAGCCGCAGCCCGCTGTTGGCGCTGTTGGGCGGCGTCGGCTTCGGCGTCTTCTTCGTCGCGCTGGACGCGAGCCCAGCGGACTCCGGTCTGTGGTCCCTCGTCGGCGCACGGGCCGCGTCGCTGGTCCTGCTCGGCGCGGCGCTCGCCGTCCGTCGGGTCGGGGTTCCCCGCGACGGCCGCTTCCTCGCTCTCGCCCTCGCGACCGGCACCCTGGACATGGTCGCCAACGTGCTGTTCCTCGGGGCGGCCCGCGCGGGGATGCTCTCGCTGGCGGCCCTCATCACCTCGCTGTACCCGGTGGTCGTCGCCGGGCTCGCGCACAGCCTGCTCCGCGAACGGCTCGACCGCGTGCAGTGGGGCGCCGTCGTCGCCTGCCTCGGCGCCGTCGGCCTCATCGCCCTCAGCTGACCTCAGCTGACCTCAGCTGACCTCGACGGTCAGTCGTGGCCGACCCGTCGCTGACGACGGCGGGGATCACCTGCGGCCTCCCCCCTCCCGCCGTTGGCCGGGGTCTCCATGCTGCAGTTCCTGGCGATCAGGTGCCAGAAACTGCTCATCGCAGGTGGGTCCGCGCGGTCGGACGTGGCGGTTGCTGGCTCCCAGGAGCCAGCAACCGCTGGCCGCGTAAGCTGAGCTCGGGTGGCCTCAGCGGCGCAGGCGCGGGTCGTGCTGGGTCACGCGGGTGCGGAGCGTGACGATCGCGTCGCCCGAGAGCACGCCGCCGCGGGCGAGCAGCCGACCGTGCTCCCAGTTGGACAGGCCGAGCTCGGGGGCACCGAAGGCGTACTGCCCGTCGACCCAGCGGGTGAACCCGTCGCCGACGAACGGCGCGTCGACCGCTCCGAAGAAACGCTCCTGTTCGGCGCGGTCCTCGCTGACCAGCGAGGCGACGAACCGGGGCGACCACCGGTTGAACAGCTGCACGGCCTCGGCCACGTCGTCCACGACGACGAGGGTGACCTCGGGGCTGTCCTCCCACTCCCACTCGATGCCGAGCTGCGCCTCGACGAGGGACTCGGCCGCCGGTTCCTCGATGGCGCCCTCGACCCGCGCGATCGTGACGTGCTCGGTGAACCGGCGCTCGGGGACGTGGTGGCGCGACGACTCGAGGACGTACAGCTTGGCGTTGACGCCGCGATCCGCGGCAGCGCGATCGAGCGCGTCGAGGAACACCGGGACGAGCTCCTCGGCCCGCGACCGGACGATGCAGCAGGTGTTCAGCGTGTTGCAGACCTTGCGGTCGAGCGACGCGTGCACGACGGCCCCGAACCGGTCCGCGTCAGCGTGGTCCGAGGCGACGATCCACGCGCCACCGGTGCCGTGCAACGACACGGCGTTCCCGGCCTGGCGGGCGACCGCGCCGAGCTGCGCGACCGCGCGGCCCGACCCCCTGGCGACGGCCAGCGCCAAGCGGGGGTCGCTGAACAACGCCCACCCCGCGGCGTGGGCCGGCGAGTCGACCAGGGCCGCCGAACCCGGCGGCAGCCCGGCCGCGGCCAACGCGGGATCGAGGGCGTGCTCGACGATCGCTCGCGCCGTGCCGAGCGCGTCGGAACCGATGCGGAACACGACCGTGTTCCCGGTGCGGAGCACCCCGCACGCGTCCGCGAACACGTTGGGCCGTCCCTCGAAGACGAACGCGACCACCCCGAGCCGATCGGTGACCTGCTCGACGCGCCACCCGTCGTGGTCGATGGTGCGGACCACGTCGCCCCGGCCGCCGGGCACGGTGCGCCACCCACGCAGGCCGGTGATCATGCCGGCGCGCATGGCGTCGCTCAGCACGAGCCGGGTCGTCGAACGCCCGCGAGCCCGGGCGGCATCGACGTCCGCCGCGTTCGCTTCCGCGATCGGCGCGAAGCTCGCGTCGTCGGCCAGCCGGTCGGCGAACCCGGCGTAGAAGGCGTCGATCGCGGCGTCGTCGACGGCGCCCATCGCCTCGGCCGCAGCGGCTGCGGCATCGACGGCCCGTCGTGCGGCGGCGCGTTCCGCAGCAGGAACGTGGAGCAGCTCGCCCGAGTCCTGGAGCACGACCAACGCGTCGCCCGGCGCGAACGCCGCAGCCAGCTCCGGCGAGACGGTGGTGAGCCGGTCCCCGCCGACGATCACGGGGGTTCCAGCGGTCAGCGAGGTCAGGGGCGTCGGTTCGTCCATGCCGCGGACGGTAGGGCGAACCGCGGTCCGGCGACGAACCGTCCGGCGGTGGCTGCGCGAGGGCGAGCGCGGCGGCACCCTGACACCCGCTGGCGCACGTCGCTGACCCGTCCGTCAGGGTCCGGAGGTGCGAACATGCACCGGTGGACCTGCTGCCGACCGACCACACCGAGAGGAGCGACCGATCCCCGCGACCGATGATCTGTCGGTGCTCCGCATCGGCGAGGTCTCCCGCCGCACGGGTGTGGCGGTCCCGACGCTGCGCGCGTGGGAGCGCCGATACGGCCTGCTCACCCCCGACCACACCGACGGCGGCCACCGCCTCTACAGCGAGCGCGACGTGGACCGTGTCCGTGCGGTACAGCGGCTGCTCGAGGACGGCTGGAACGCGTCCGCCGCCGCCCGTGAGGTGCTCCGCGCTCCCGCGCCGGTCGCGCGACCGACCTCGATCTCGGGCGCCGGCCAGGACGGCGCGGCCGCCGAGCTCATCGCTCGCCTCGAACGGGCCATCGACGGGTTCGACGGGCCGTCCGCGGACGAGATCGTCGACGCCACCTTCGCCCGGTTCGAGGTCCCGAGCGCGATCGACGCGGTCCTGCTCCCCGTCCTCCGCCACCTCGGTGACGGGTGGGAGGACGACCCCCGGATCATCGCGCGCGAGCACTTCGCCACCAACACGCTCCGCCCGAGGTTGCAGCGCCTGCTCCGCACCCGCCCCCGGACCACCGCACCCGTCTGCCTGGCCGCCGCTCCGGAGACCGAAGAGCACGACCTCGGTCTGCTGGCCTCGGCGGTCGTCGCGGCCGACGCGGGGTGGCGCGTGCACTACCTCGGCGCCCGTACCCCGACCGTCGCCATGGAGCGCGCGTCCGTCGACCTGTCACCCGACGTCGTGCTCGTCGGTGCGGTGTTCCGGGAGGCCGCCGAGGACTTCCTGGCCGACCGACCGACGTTCTCGGGAGCCGGGGTCGTGCTCGGCGGCGCCGGCTTCATCCCCTCGGACGCCTCGCGGCTCCCCCGTGCCATCGTCCACACGGGAGAAGTCAGCGAGGTGGCCGCCGCCGTGGAGCGGGCGGCCGCGGGACGCCGGACGGGCGCCGGCTGACCACCCGCCCGGTCTCACCGCGAGATGCGGAACTTGATGCGCACGTGGGTGTGGTACTCGGCGATCTCGGTGCCCTCGACGACCGCAGAGGTCTCGAGAACGGTGAAGCCCTCGACGTTACGCAGGGTCTTGGTCGCCTCGTCGAGAGCCTTGTGCGCGGCATCGCGCCACGATTCGGTGGAGACGCCCACCAGGTCGATCGTCTTGATGACGGCCACGTTCGCACCCTCCGGTGGTGGTTGCACGTCGCCGGGCGGCGACGGGTCGTTCGTCGGCGTTGCTCGCGGAGCGGCTGTCCCGAACGGTCAGGAGGACCGGCGAGCAGCGTGGAACTCGATGAAGCGGGACAGGGCGGCCGCGACGGCATCGGCGTCGACGCCGCGGGCCCCGGTGGCGCCAGCGAGGGCGGCCCGCCAGACGGGCCGGTCGACGAGCATCCCTCGGACGTGGCCCGCTGGTGGGTCGAGCGGCTGGTCCGGCGAGGCGACGATGACCAGCACCCCCACCTCGTCACGACCCGCCTCGGTCACGAGCGCATCGAGGTCGGCGCTGCTCGCGCCGTGCTCGACCGCCCAGAGGTCCGCCTCGGTCCCGAGCTCGCGGATCTCGCGCACCGCCTCGACGCTGAGACCTGGACGGAGCTCGCTCACGAACCGGTCGTGATCGCGTCCGACCTGGTCGAGGTCAGCGGGCAGCGGCGGGACGACGACCTCCACGAGCAGCTTGCGGTCGGTCTCGTGCAGCCAGGCCGCGAGCCTCGTCAGCCCGAGGGCCTGTTCCTTCTTCACGTCGGCGTCGTCCCCGGGGTTCCAGCGGACGCGGACGGAGGTGAGGTCGGGTTCGAGCTCCTCCACCGCGTGGCTGAAGCCATCGCCGTGCGCGAAGGAGAGGGTGCCCGTGACGGTGGACTCCACGGGGGCCACGACGCCGAAGCCGCGTGCCCGCAGATCCCGCGCGACGTCCGGATCGGCGGCGACCACGGCGGTACCGGCCGCGTCGAGACCGGCCGCTCGCCGTGCGCGGTCGAGCCCCTCGACCAGGACGTCGGCGTCGACCACGGGCCCCGGCTCCAGCGCGTGGTCGTCCAGCCGCGGGCCACGGGGCTCGAGCGAGAGCACGAGGAGGCTGCCGTCGAGGCCGAGTGACACGGGGGACTCCTACGTCGGCCCGTTCGCGCAGGACGGGCCTTGTGTGGGCCGGAGGGTAGTGCGAGGACGCAGCCCTGCGCCGTCGATCAGCGGAGCAGCATCGCGACCGTGAAGCCGACGAGGGTGGCGACCCCCGCGAGCACGGTGGCGGGCATCCCGAAGCGGCTGCCCTTCAGGTGCGCGACGAGCCCGAGGACCATCCCGATCGGACCCGCTATCGGCGCCAAGCCGCCGATGGCCGCAACGACAGCCGCGAGGACGGCGAGCACGACGAGCACGGAGCGGCCCCGCGGCGGCGCCCTGACGGGCGCGAACGGGTCGGTCGGCGTGGCTGTGGATCGATCGTTCACGGCACCTCCGACCGGGACCAGGGCGAACGGGTCGCGTCCCCGGAGGCTAGCGCGACGCGTCACCCACCCACGTGGCGGCCGGTCGTCCAGCATGGTTCCCGTACCGCGCGACCCGGTCGGCCACCGCGCACCTAGGCCGTGGTTCCTGCGGTGACCGAGCCGTCGGCCGACCCTGTCCGAACGACGGTGGCCGGGCGTGGAGCGCGGTCGCGGGAGGAGCGGACGTGCAGCGGCGGAGGATGCGGGCCACGTGGTGGCTGGTGGTCCTCGTCGTGGTCTCGCTGCTGCCGGTGCCGTGGCTCCAGGGCGGGTTGCGTCACGGCGCCAGCCGGCAGCTGGCCCTCAGCATCGATGGGGTCGACGTCGAGACACCCTCGGTTCGCTACCTGACCGTCCTCGGGTACTACCCGCTGCTGCAGGCCGTCGGTGACCAGCTCGTCCACGACCGCTCCGGGGCACCCGCCGACCTGTTGAACATCGACCCTCCCGACTGGCTGCGCCCGGTCGTCAACGAGCCGGTCGCCGCAGCGCTCGGCATGCGTGCCGCCGGCGTGGACACCACGGTGTGGTTGCGGATGGTCGGGGTCGACCCGGACGGCCGGCACGTGATCGTCGACCGGTTCAACGGCCGCCCGATCCGCACCGGCGGCGACCTGCTCGGCGCACGCGAGCTGCACCCCGACGAGGGCTGGTGGTTCTCGACCACCGACGGCCAGCGGTTCCCCGGGGCACCATCGGACGTGCTCCAGCGCGTCCAGCTGCGGTGGGACACCAACGTCGAGGCCTACACCACCGGTGGCGTCCCGTTCGGTCACGTCGCCGCGCTCCGCGAGCCGGTCCGTGGCCTCCCCGTCGGCGCCTCGCACACCCTCATGGTCGCCCTGGCCGCACACGCCCACGTCACGGGCCAGCCGCCGCTGCCCGGCTGGATCCTGGCGGGCACCGGCGAGCTCGATCCGCTGACGGGCGCCGTGGGTCGCATCGGCGGTCTGCGCCTCAAGGCCGAGGCTGCGCACGCCGACGGCGCCGACGTGCTGCTCTACCCGGCCGCCCAGGAGGGCGCGCTCGAGGGTCTGCGTACGCCCGGGATGCGACGGATCGCGGTCGCGACGCTCCCGGAAGCGATCGAGGTGCTCGCCGAGCTCCGGTCCACCGTCAGGCGGTGAGCACCTTCAGCGCGGATCGTGCGGCGTGGGCGCCACAGAGCCCGTGTACGCCGCCGCCGGGCGGCGTGGACGACGAGCACAGGAACAGCCCGGGCACACCGGTCCGGTAGGGGTCGAGCGACAGCCTCGGCCGGGCGATGAGTTGCAGCGGATCGGTCACCCCACCCGCGATGTCGCCCCCGACGTTGTTGGCGTTGTACGCCTCGAGGTCGGCCGGCGTGCGGACGCTGCGTGCGACCACCCGGTCGCCGAACCCCGGCGCGAACCGTTCGAGCTGCGCTTCCATCGCCGGGACCGCGTCCCCGGTGTACCCGTGCGGGACGTGGGCGTAGGCCCAGAACGGCGTGATGTCCCCCTCGGTCCGGCCAGGATCGACCAGGTGCTGCTGCGCGGTGAGCAGGAATGGACGCTCGGGCATCCGCCCCTCGTGGACCAGCCGTTCCGCCTCGACCAGCTCGTCGAACCCGCCGATGACGTGCACCGTGCCGGCGCGACGGGCGGGCTCAGCGGTCCACGGGACACCACCTCGGATGGCGTAATCGACCTTGAACGCCCCCGGGCCGTAGCGCCACCTGGCGTTGCGAGCACGGATCGGTCCCGGCATGGCGTCACCGGCGATCTCGGCCAGGGCGTGGGGTCCGACGTCGAGCAGCGCCACGCGCGAGCGCGGCAGGTCCCGGAGCGAGGTGACGCGTACACCGGTGTGGATCTCACCTCCGAGCTCGCGCAGGTAGCTGGCCATGGCCTCGGCGATCGCGCGCGACCCGCCGACCGCAGCCGGCCAGCCGTAGCGGTGTCCGGCTGCGGCCATCAGCAACCCGACCGACGTGGTCAGGGGCCGGTCGAGCGGCTGGATGGCGTGCGCCGTGATGCCGCCGAACAGGGCCTTGCCGCGCTCGGTCGGGAAGCTCGACGCCGTCACGGTGGCGGGCAGCAGCGACAGCAGTCCCGCACGACCGGTCGCGATGGGGTGGCGCGGGATCCGGATCATCGGACCGAGCAGGTCCGAGGCGACGGCGTCGAACGTGCGCACGATCGGCCGCAGCAGCCGGCCCCACGCGGGCCCGTCCTCGCCGAGCTCGGCCACCGTGCGGTCGAGGTCGCGGTACTTGACCGCGACGTCGCCCCCGTCGAGGGGGTGGGCGATGGCGACGTCCGGGTGGGCCCACCGCAGCCCGTGGCGTTCGAGCGGCATCTCGCGGAACACCGACGAAGCTGCGCCGAAGGGGTGGATGGCGCTGCAGATGTCGTGCAGCACGCCGGGGACGGTGAGCTGGTCCGAGGACCGCGTCCCGCCACCGATCTCGTCCTCCGCTTCGAGCACGGTGACGCGGAACCCCTCGCGGGCGAGCGTCAGCGCCGCCGCAAGTCCATTGGGGCCGGACCCGACGACGACGGCGTCGGTCTTCACGGGGGCTGCGGCCACGGGGGAGCTCCGAGAGGCGGGAGCCGCAGCCTGCCCCATACCGGCGACGCACGCGAGCGGTGGCCGCGGACGCCTGGTCAGTCCCGGGCGGCTGCAGCGATGGTGAGCTCGTCGCCCGCGACGTCGACCCGGACGGTCTGACCGTCCTCGATCTCGCCGGCGAGCAGCGCTTTGGCGAGCCGGTCCTCGAGCTCGCGCCGGATCACGCGCTTCAACGGTCGGGCACCGTAGACCGGATCGAAGCCGCGTTCGGCGAGGTGGTCGAGCGCCGCGTCGGTCACCTCCAGCGTCAGGTCGCGGTCGGCGAGCCGGGCGCGGAGGCGTTCGAGCTGGATGTCGGTGATGGCTCGCAGCTGCGGCGCGTCGAGCCGGTCGAAGATGACCGTCTCGTCGATGCGGTTGAGGAACTCCGGGCGGAAGTGCGACCGGACGTCGACCATCACCCGTTCGCGCAGCTCCTCCGGCGCGAGGGTCACGTCGAGGATGTGCCCGCTCCCGAGGTTCGAGGTCATGATCACGACCACGTTACGGAAGTCGACCGTCCGCCCCTGCCCGTCGGTGAGGCGTCCGTCGTCGAGCACCTGCAGGAGCACGTTGAAGACGTCCGGGTGGGCCTTCTCGACCTCGTCGAGGAGCACGACGCGGTAGGGCCGGCGGCGGACCGCCTCGGTGAGCTGGCCCCCCTCGTCGTAGCCGACGTACCCGGGGGGTGCCCCGATGAGGCGGGCGACGCTGTGCTTCTCCTGGTACTCGCCCATGTCGATGCGGACCATGGCCCGCTCGTCGTCGAACAGGTACTCGGCGAGCGCCCGCGCCAGCTCGGTCTTGCCGACACCCGTGGGACCGAGGAACAGGAAGCTGCCGAGCGGCCGGTCGGGGTCCCCGAGCCCGGACCGTGAACGACGCACGGCGTTC
Organism: Nitriliruptor sp.; assembly: GCF_040882075.1. Lineage (NCBI taxonomy): Bacteria > Bacillati > Actinomycetota > Nitriliruptoria > Nitriliruptorales > Nitriliruptoraceae > Nitriliruptor > Nitriliruptor sp. Next base: position 27,286 of record NZ_JBBEBZ010000172.1, on the reverse strand, counting down.
GCCACCGCCTCCACCGCCTCGTCCTGGCCGATGACCCGCCGGTGCAGGTGATCCTCGAGCTCGATCAGCTTGGCGGTCTCGGAGGCGAGCAGCTTGGTCACCGGGATGCCGGTCCAGCGCCCGACGACCTCGGCGATCTCGGTCGCGCCGACCTCCTCGTCCATCAGCGTCTCGCCCTCGGCGTGGAGGGCATCGAGGTCCGAGCGCGCCGCGTCGAGGGTCCGCTCGAGCTCGGGGATGCGGCCGTAACGCAGCTCGCTGACGGCCTCGAGGTCGCCCTGGCGTTCGGCGATGTCGGCCTGGCTGCGGACCGTCTCGAGCTCGGCGCGCGCCTCGGCCTCGCGGTCGGCGATGGCCTTCTCCTGCTCCCACCGGCCGCGGAGCGCCGCCTCGGACTCACGCAGGTCGGTGAGGTCGGCATCGAGGTCGGCGAGCCGACCACGCGCCGACTCGGACTCGTCGCGGGCGAGGCTGATGCGTTCGATCTCGAGCTGCTTGGCGCGCTGCACCACCTCGTCGAGCTCGGGGGGCAGCGAGTCGTTGGCGATGCGGAGCCGCGCGGCCGCCTCGTCGAGCAGGTCGATGGCCTTGTCGGGCAGGAACCGGTCGGTCAGGTAGCGGTCGGAGAGGGTCGCCGCCGCGACCAGCGCGTCGTCGGTGATCCGGACGTTGTGGTGGTTCTCGTAGCGCTCCTGCAGACCCCGCAGGATCCCGACCGTGTCGACGACGGACGGTTCAGCGACGTGGACCGGCTGGAAGCGGCGCTCGAGCGCGGCGTCCTTCTCGATGCGGCGGTACTCGGCGAGCGTGGTCGCGCCGATGAGCCGCAGCTGACCCCGGGCGAGCAGGGGCTTGAGCATGTTGGCCGCGTCCATCGCGCCCTCGGCACCGCCGGCACCGACCACGGTGTGGAGCTCGTCGATGAAGGTGATGATCCGGCCGTCGGAGGACTCGATCTCCTTGAGCACGGCCTTCAGGCGCTCCTCGAACTCGCCGCGGTACTTCGCTCCGGCGACCATCGCCGACAGATCGAGCTCGAACAGCTGCTTGTCGAGCAGCAGGTTCGGCACGTCCTTGTCGACGATCCGGTTGGCGAGACCCTCGACGATGGCCGTCTTCCCGACCCCCGGTTCGCCGATGAGCACCGGGTTGTTCTTGGTCCGGCGAACCAGGGTCTGGATGACCCGACGGATCTCCTCGTCGCGACCGATGACCGGATCGAGCTCGCCCTCCCGTGCCAGCGCGGTGAGGTCTCGGGCGTACTTGTCCAGGGCCTCGTAGGTCGCCTCCGGGTCCTGGGTCGTGACCCGCTGCGAGCCACGGACGGCGCGCAAGCCGTCGAGGACGGCGTCGCGGGAGACCCCCTGATCGGCCAGGGTCGTGGCGGTCCGATCACCGCCGTCGATCAGGGCGAGCAGGAGGTGCTCGGTCGACACGTAGCTGTCACCGAGCTGGACCGCCTCGCGGTGCGCCGCTTCGAGCACCTGTTGCAGGCCCTGCGAGAGACGCACCTCGCCGCTGGCCCCGTACGCCGCGCTGGTGGCCTCGAGCAGCTCGTGTGTGCGGCTGCGGAGCGTGGCCGGGGTGACGCCGAGCTGGTTCAGCAACGGGAGGACGACGCCGTCGGACTGCTCGAGCAGCGCGCTCAGCAGGTGGGCGGTGCCGACCTCCGGGTGCGACCGCTCACGTGCGGTGCCGGCGGCGCGCTGCAGCGCCTCCTGTGACTTGTGCGTCATCCTCTCGAGATCCACGCGGGTCCACCTCCCGGTCGGCTCGTGCGGACGTCACCATGGCGTCCGACCGCCGCGGAAGACGGTACGCCCGTGACCGAGCCGTGCACCCGATCGACGGACGGTCGGGTCAGGTCAGCTGCGCCTCGGGGACGCAAGAGAGCTACGCCGCCCCGGCGCAGACCACCCCCATGTGACGAGCTGTCCGGCCGCTCCCGATCGCCGTCCATGGAACTCGTGCCCGCTGCACGAGCGGGCCCGTCACGTCACGCGTCGGTGACGGTCCCGGTCAGGTGCGGCGCGCCGGAGCGGGTGTCGCGCACGGCGAACGCCCAGCCGTCGGGGCGCTCCGCCGCAGCGAACGCGACGGTCCGCGGCATGGGCAGGGGCTTGCCGAACCGCAGGGTCTGCACGCCGGTGGCCGGCACCCGGTCCTCGATCGCCGCCAACGCACGTGCTGCTGTCCACATCCCGTGGGCGATGGGCTTGGGGAAGCCGAACAGCCGGGACGTCAGCGGCGACAGGTGGATGGGGTTGCGGTCCCCGGACACCGCCGCGTACCGGCGGCCCGTGTCGCCGGGCACCTTCCATCGCGCTCCCTCGGTGCTCTCCTCCGGCGGCTCGAGCGGGAGGTCGGCCTCGGTCACGGACTCGTCCCCGTCGTCGCCTCGGCGGAGGTAGGTGCTGGTGCTGCTCCAGACGAGGTCGTCGCCGACCCGTGCCTCGGCGACGACCTCGAACTGCCGCCCCTTGCGATGGGGGCGCAGGTCGACGGTGCGGACGGCGAGGTCGAGCGGCTCGTTCGCGGTGACGGGGCGGTGGGTCTCGGCGCGGTTCGCCACGTGCACCAGGCCCGGGAGCGCGAACGGGAACCGCCGGTCGGCCATCAGCGCGACCGACAGGGGGAAACTCAGCACGTGCACGTACGTGGACGGCAGCACGTCGGCGAGCCGGTACCCGCAGACCCGCGAGTACGCAGCGAGGTGGTCGCGATCGACGTCGACGCTGCGGACCTGGAACTCACGGTCCGGGAGCTCGTCGCTCGCGCCGGGCAGCACCGCGCGAACGGCAGCGCGGGCGTAGAGGGTCCCGAGCGAGGGGATCGCGTCGAGGCGTTCGGTCGTGGTCATCGCTAGGCGCCGATCAGGTGCTGGCCGTCGACCCGCAGGGTGGTGCCGTTGCTGCCGACGGCGGCCGGCGACGCGAAGAACGCGATCGCCTCGGCGACGTCGACCGGCTGACCACCCTGGTTGAGGCTGTTCATGCGGCGGCCGAACTCGCGCGAGATCAGGGGCATCGCGGCCGTCATCTCGGTCTCGATGAAGCCGGGCGCCACCGCGTTGATGGACCCGGACCGCTCGGCCAGCTTCGGGGCGAGGGCTTCGACGTGGCCGATGACGCCGGCCTTCGACGCGGCGTAGTTGGTCTGCCCCTTCCCGCCGGCGATCCCCGCCATCGAGGACACGCACACGATCCGGCCGCCCTCGTTCAGGACCTTCTCGTCGAGCAGCGCGTCGTTCATGCGCTCCTGGGAGGTGAGGTTGACGGCGATGACCGCGTCCCACCAGCCCCGTTCCATGTTCGCCAGCGACTTGTCCCGGGTGATGCCGGCGTTGTGCACGACGACGTCCACGCCACCGTGGCGCTCGCGGAGGTGGTCGATCACGCGCTGCGGCGCGTCGTCGCCGGTGATGTCGAGCTGAAGGGTCGTGCCACCGACCCGGTTGGCGACCCGTTGGAGCGCGTCACCCTGAGCGGGGACGTCGAGGCACACCACGTGAGCCCCGTCACGGGCCAGCACCTCGGCGATCGCCTCGCCGATGCCGCGCGCCGCACCGGTGACCAACGCGACCTGCCCGGCCAGCGGCCGTTCCCAGTCGATGCCGTCGCAGGCACCGGACGGCGCGGGGCCGACGTGGAGCACCTGGCCCGACACGTAGGCCGAGCGAGCCGAGACCAGGAACCGCACGGCCGCATCGAGGTCGCCCTCCGCTCCGGCCGCGACGTGCACCAGGGTCACGGTCGTGCCGTCGCGCGCCTCCTTGCCGAGCGAACGGACCACACCCTCGAGCGACCGCTGGGCGGCGCGGGTGTGGGCGTCGTCGGCGTCCTCCGGGGGCCGCCCGAGCAGGATGATGCGACCGGAGGGCAGGACGCGCTTCAGGACCGGGTGGAGCAGGTCGTGGAGCTGGGCGAGGTCGGCGCTACGGGTGATCCCGGTGGCGTCGACGACGATCGCGGCGAACCGTTGTGGCCGCCCGTCGCCCGCCGGCTCGGCGGCCGTGTCGGTGACCTCGTCCACGACGTCGACGCCTGCGCCGGTCAGGAGCTCGGTGACCGCCCCCTGGACGGCACCACCGTCCGCCGCGAGCACCAGCACGGGGCCGTGCGCGAGGGACTGGCCGGGTTCGTGCCGGCGGAGCTCCGGTGGAATCGGCACCGACAGCGTCGAGGTGATCTGCCGGCCGATGGGGCTGGTCAACAGCTGCTGCAACAGGTCTGCCACGGGAGGACCTCTCGGGTCGGTTCAGCGGTGGGGCGATGGAGCGAGCGGCTCAGCGCTCGAGGATGGCGACGACGCCGTTGCCACCGGCAGCGCAGATGGAGATCAGCGCTCGGCCGCCACCGCGTTCGTCGAGCTGCTTGGCGGCGCTGGCCAGGATCCGGCCGCCGGTCGCGGCGAACGGGTGCCCGAACGCGAGCGACGAGCCGTGGGGGTTGAGCTTGGTCCGGTCGATCGCGCCGAGGGGTTCGTCGCGGCCGAGCTGCTCGCGGCAGAAGGCCTCGGACTCCCACGCCTTCAGCGTGACGAGCACGGTGGAGGCGAACGCCTCGTGGATCTCGTACAGGTCGAAGTCCTGCAGGCTCAGCCCGTTGCGGGCGAGCAGCCGCGGGACGGCGTAGATCGGTGCGGTCAGCAACCCGTCGTCACCGTGGACGTAGTCGACGGCGGCGGTCTCGTGGTCGACGAGGTAGGCGAGCGGTGTGAGCCCGGCCTGCTCGGCCCACCCCTCGCTGGCGAGCAGGACCGACGACGCACCGTCCGACAGCGGCGTCGAGTTGGCGGCCGTCAGCGTCCCCGACCCGTCGTCGTTGGGGAACGCCGGGCCGAGCTTGGCGAGCTTGGCGGGGTCCGAGTCGGGGCGCAGGTTCTGGTCGCGGGTCAGGCCGAGGTAGGGCGAGACGAGGTTGTCGAAGAACCCGGCCTCGTAGGCGGCAGCGGCGTTCCGGTGGCTGGCCACGGCGATCTCGTCCTGGCTCTCGCGGTCGATGCCCCACCGGTCGGCGGTCCGCTGCATGTGCTGACCCATCGACAGGCCGGTACGCGGCTCGGCGTTGCGGGGTGCCTCGATGCCGATCATCCCCGGGCGGAAGTTGCCGAGGAGCTTGATCCGGTCCTGCAGCGTCTTGGCCGCGTTGAGGCTGAGCAGGAACCGGCGCAGGTCCTCGCTCACGGCGATGGGAGCGTCGGAGGTGGTATCCACCCCGGCGGCGATCCCGACGTCGATGCGGCCGAGCGCGATCTTGTCCCCGACGGCGAAGGCGGTCTGCAGCCCCGTCCCGCACGCCTGGCTCACGTCGTAGGCCGGCGTCGCCCCGTCGAGCTTGCTGCCGAGCACGCTCTCGCGGGTGAGGTTGAAGTCGCGGCTGTGCTTGAGCACGGCGCCGCCGACGACCTCACCGAGCCGCTGGTCCTGCAGGCCGAACCGGGCGACGAGCCCGTCGAGGACCTCGGTGAGCATGTCCTGGTTGCTCGCCTCAGCGTACGGACCGTTCGAGCGGGCGAACGGGATCCGGTTGCCACCGAGGATGGCGACGCGACGGGGCTCGGACACGGGGACCTCCGGGAGATGGCGACGGCCCCGAGGTTGCCGCACGCGAGCGAACGCGTGCCACCGGCGAACGCCCCCGCACGGACGGGGCCGTGCGGGTCGGGGGTCAGGCGGCCCGCGGGCGACGGCGCGACAGCGGTGACGTTCCACAGGTAGCGCGCCCATCCCTCGGGAGGATCACCACCTCGCGGTACGGTGCCTGCATCTGTCGAAGGGCTCCACGTGGCCGATCACCCCGGCATCTCCCCCTCGCTCCCTCCGATCGCGCGAACGGTCGCGGATGGCGACCTCGAGCGGTCGGGTCGGCAGGCGGCACACGAGGCCGCGATGCGCGAGGTCGCCGAGACCATCACCAACATCGAGCAGGCTCTCCGACGCGCCGACCGTGCCCGTCGGGCCGTCGCACGTGATGCGGAACCCAACGTCGTCCTCGCGCTCGACCGCGCGCTGGAGGAACTCGAGCGCGTCCGACAGGAGCTCTTCCAGGCCGCGTACTTCGGCGGTTCCCAGCAACGTCTCGCCTGAGTCGGGTGCGTAGCGGCGAGGAGATCCAGCGCGCCCTACGGGGGTTCGTCGCCCGTTGGTCGGGCTACCGCGGCACCGAGCGGGGCGAAGCCCAGACCTACCTCAACGAGTTGATCGCCTGTTTCGGCGTCGATCGCCTCGAGCGGGCGGAACTCGAGGACGCCCGCGGCTCGCAGGCCGGCGTCATGGACTTCCACTGGCCCGGTGTCGTGATCATCGAGATGAAGGCGCCCGCGGAGGCCGACCGTCTCGAGCGCCATCGGGACCAAGCGCTCGGGTACTGGCGAGCATCGGACGATGCCGCGGCTGGTCGACCGGCGCCGCCGTTCGTCGTCCTCTGTGCGTTCCACCGCTTCGAGGTGTGGCAACCGGGCCTGTACCCGTCCTCACCGGTCGCCGAGTTCACCCTCGAGGAGCTACCGGATCGGTACGAGACCCTCCTCTTCCTCGGTGGGAGCGGCGACGATCCGATCTTCGGGATCGAGCACCGTGAACTCACCACCCAGGCGGCGACGCACGTCTCGCAGCTGTACCACGCACTCCTCGACCGTTCGGCAGCCCGCCCGGAGGTGATCCAGACCTTCGTCCTCCAGGCGGTGTGGTGCCTGTTCGCCGAGGACCTCCGGATGCTGCAGGGCTACCCGTTCCAACGCACCGTCGAGACCCTGCTGGCGCACCCGGAGCGGTCCTCCTACGCCGACCTCGGGGCGCTGTTCGCCGTCCTGAACGACGAGGATGACGGTGGGCGGCACGGCCTGCTGGCGGGGACCACCTACGTCAACGGGGAGCTGTTCGCTGAGCCCGCCCGCCTCCACCTCGAGGTCGACGAACTTGAGCTGCTCCGGCAGGCGGCCGCTTTCGACTGGGACAAGGTCGACCCGACCATCTTCGGCTCGCTGCTCGAGGGCTTCCTCGGGGAGAACCTGCGATCACACCTCGGAGCCCACTACACCCACGAGGTCGACATCAAGCGCATCGTCGACCCCACCATCGTGGACCCGCTGCGTGAGCAACTCGACCGAGCGGCCTCGATCACCGAGGTCGAGCGCGTCCTACGGACCATCTGCGAGTTCCGCGTCCTCGACCCCGCGTGCGGGTGCGGCAACTTCCTGTACGTCGCCTACCGCGAGCTCCGCGCCCTGGAGGCGGCGGCGAAGGCGAAGATCGCGGCGACGAGCCACGCGGCGGGTGTTCCCGCACCCGACCCGACCACGTTGCCGTTCGTCACCCTCCGCAACTTCCACGGCCTCGAGATCGAGCCCGTCGCTGCGTCCATCGCGCGGGTCACCCTATGGATGGGTCACCGCCAGATGCTCGACGCGTACGGGCCAGCGGAGCCGCCGTTGCCGCTCGTCGACCTCTCGAACATCCAGGGGGGCGTCGACGCGCTCGTACACCCGTGGCCGTCGGTTGACGCCATCATCGGCAACCCGCCCTTCCTCGGTTCGCAGAACCTGCGTCGCGGCCGGGGTGACGCCTACCTCGACTGGCTGAAGGAGGAGTTCGGCGTTGGGATCAAGGACTACTGCGTCTACTGGTTCCGGCGCGCTCACGCCGAACTGCGGCCGGGTCAGCGGGCGGGCCTCGTCGGGACGAACTCGATCTCCCAGAACCGCGCCCGGTCGGCGTCGCTCGAGCACATCACCGCGACCGGGGGCGTCATCACGGAGGCGGTGTCGACCCAGAAGTGGCCCGGTGAGGCGAAGGTCCACGTCAGCATCGTGAACTGGATCAAGGACCCACCGACGCCCCCGACCAGGTTCGTCCTCGACGGCGCGCAGGTGACCGGCATCACCGCCGAACTGGTGACACCAGAGCGGTCGACCGCGTCGGCGGTCCGGCTCGAGGCCAACCGCGGACGATGCTTCCAGGGGCCGATCCCGGTCGGCGACGGCTTCATCCTGACCACCGCGGAGGCCGAGGAGTTGCTCGCACGCGACGACGCGTCCTACCGCGACGTCGTCCGCCCGTACCTGACCGGCGAGGACATCGCGGACGACCCAGAGCAGCGTCCGGGGCGGTGGATCATCGACTTCGCGCAGCGACCGCTCGAGGAGGCGATGCGGTACCCCGCGGCGCTCGCCATCGTCCGAGAACGCGTCAAACCGGACCGGGACACGAACCGTCGCAAGGCTCGGCGGGAACGTTGGTGGCTCTTCGGCGAACAGGCCGTCGGCCTACGCCGTGCTACCGCGGATCTCCCCCGGTACATCGGCAGCCTCGCCTTCGGCAAGCGGCTGCTGCTGACCTGGCTCGAGCCGTGGACCTGCCCCAGTGGCAAGATCTACGTCTTCGCGTTCGACGGCGACGATGCGATGGGCCTGCTCAACTCGCGCGCGCACGACGCCTGGGCGTGGGCCCGTGGCTCGACGCTCAAGGCCGATCTGAGCTACACCAGCACGTCGGCCTTCGAGACCTTCCCGTGGCCGGAGCTCGACGACGAACACCGTGCAACCGTGGCTTCCGCTGGTGCCGCGCTCTACGAACGTCGAACGACCCTGTGTCGTTCCGAAGGCATCGGATCGACGGAGCTGTACAACCGGCTCGACGACGGTGCGTACACCGACCTACGAGACGCCCACCGTGCGCTCGACCGAGCCGTCGCCGCGGCGTACGGCTGGCCCCTCTCCGTCGCGCAGGACGACGATGAGCTGGTCCGCCGCCTGCTGATCCGCAACCGTGAGATCGCTGATGGTGCGCCCTACGACCCCTTCCCCCGCCGGACCGGGACCTCGACCGCCCTACAGCTCGACGTCTGACGGTGCCGCTGTCGTTCAGGCGTCCGCGGCGCGACGCTCCGGCGGTGGGATGGGCGTCGCGCGCTGCACCGGCCGGTTCGCGGGGCGGGCGCCACGCTGGCCGGTGCGGCGCCGCAGCTGGTGGACCTCGACGTCCCGGCTGGGGGACTTGACCAGGTCGAACCGCTCCGCGGCTGGACGTGTGTCCAGCCGCTCGGCGAGCACCCGGACCATCTCCTCGAGCTCCCCGACGCGGCGGCGGGCACCTTCGAGATTCTCGCCGAGCTCGAGCACGATCCGGACCCCGGCGAGGTTCAGGCCCTCGTCGGTGGTCAGGGTCTTGATGAGGCGCAGACGTTCCACATCGCGGGGGGAGTAGCGGCGCGTGCCACCCTCGGTCCGCGCGGGTGTGAGCAGCCCTTCACGCTCGTAGGCACGCAGGGTCTGCGGGTGCAGCTCGGCCAGCTCCGCCGCCACCGAGATGACGTAGACGGGCGCGTCGTCGTCGGGGGTCTGGAAGCGTTCGCCCGCGGCCGCGGCCTCCTCGGCTTCCTCGCGCCGGCGGGTCGACCACGACCACGCTCGACCGGGCTCCTGGGCGCGCGGCTCGAGGAACCGCTGCTGCGGGTGCTCGTCCGCGCCCGTCTCGAGGGGCCTGTCCGCGGTGGCGTTCACGGCCACCCCCTTCAGCTGTCCCGCGCGACGGCGCCGAGCAGGTCGGCGTCACGCGCGGAGGTGTCGTCGAGCTCGGCGAGCTGCTCGAGCAAGCGCTTCTGTTCACGGCTCGGCCGCGAGGGGACCTCGATGCGGACCGTCACCCGCAGGTCTCCGGTCCCGCCACCTCGCTTCGGGCCGCCCTCCCCCTTGACGCGCAGGGTGCGACCCGACGTCGTTCCGGCGGGGATCTTGATGGTCCGTGTGTTCCCCGACGGCGTCGGGACGGTGAGCTTGGTGCCGAGCGCGGCCTCGGCGTAGGTGATCGACACCTCGAGTGTGACGTCGTCGCCGCGCCGCCCGAAGAGCGGGTGGGGTGCGACGTGCACGGAGACCAGCACGTCACCGGCCGGCCCGCCGTCGGCGCCGGGTCCGCCACGGCCAGCGACGCGGATCACCGCACCGTCCTTGACGCCGGCGGGCACCTTGACGGTCAGCTGCCGCGGCTTGACGACCCGGCCCGATCCGTCGCAGGTCGCGCACGGGGTCTCGATGCGCTGGCCACGGCCACCGCAGCGTCCGCAGGGCTGAGCGAACGAGAACGGACCCTGGTCGACGGTGACCTGCCCGCGTCCGCCGCAGGTCTCGCAGCGGACGGGCGAGGTGCCCGGTGCGGCGCCGGACCCCTTGCAGGTGTCGCACGCGCCGTCACCGGTGATGCGCAGGGTCGTGCGGACACCGGCGAGGGCGTCCTCGAAGGTCAGGTGGACATCGGCCCGCAGGTCACGACCGCGACGGGCACGTCGCGGACGGGCGGCCCCGCGTCCGGCGCCGCCCTGGCCGAACATCTGGCCGAGCAGGTCGCCGAGGTCACCACCGGCGAACCCGCCACCGAAGGGGTCACCGGGGCGACCGCCGCCTGCGCCGGGGAACCCCGCGGCACCGAGCCGACGCAGTTCGTCGTACTCGCGCCGTTTCGTGACGTCGCTGAGGACCCCGTACGCCTCGCCGACGTCCTTGAAGCGCTGTTCCGCGCTCGGATCCTCGGGGTTGGCGTCCGGGTGGTTCTTGCGCGCCAGCTTGCGGTAGGCCTTCTTGATGTCGTCGGCGGAGGCGTCGTCGGCCACGCCGAGCGCGGCGTAGTAGTCCTTCTCGAGCCACTCACGCTGCGGTGCCACGCGCCTCACCTCCTCCGGTCGATCGGTCCTCGATCAGGTGGGTCACCCCTTGACCACGACCATCGCCGGGCGCAGTACCCGGTCGCCGAGGCGGTAGCCGGGTCGGAGCGTCGATTCGACCAGCGGCGCATCGTTGGGTTCGTCAGCGGGCACCTGTTGGACGGCTTCGTGGAGCGAGGGGTCGAACGGATCGCCGAGCGGATCGAGCCGGACCAGCCCGAGCCCGGCGAGGGTGGTCGTCAGCTTCTCCGCCACCAGCGACACGCCCTTGGCGAGCCCCGGGTCGGCGGAGTCCTCGGCCGCGTCGAGGGTGCGGTCGAGGTCGTCGAGCACGTCGAGGAGGGCCCCAGCGACGTCACCGCGGCCGGCGTCCCGGGCGGTGCCGGCGTCGCGCTGGGTGCGCCGCCGGAAGTTCTCGAACTCGGCGCGGGAGCGACGCAGGTCGTCGAGGTACTCGTCACGCTCGCGCTCGGCGGTGGTGACAGCCACGAGCAGCTCCTCCCGCGTGCGGGTGTCCTCGGGATCGCCGTCGCCGTCGACATCGCCGAGCAGCTGGTGGACCGGATCGACGGCGTCGCCCTCTCCGGTGTCGCCTTCGCCGGCGGGTGGGGTGACCCCGTCCTCGGCCGCGCGGCTGTCCGCGTCCCCGTCGGGGAACGCCCCGACGACCGCGGCAGCGACCTCCTCGGCTGCGGACGCGTCGCTGGCGGGCTCGTTCACCGGGTCGGGCTGCTGGCTCACGGTGCTCCTCGGCGCGGTGCGGGATCGGTGGGCGGTGGTGGGTGGCGCGGGCGGCGGCCGGGGTGCGCCGGGACGCGCCCCGGGTGCTGCCGTGTCAGCCTGCGGCCTGCTGGTCGTCGCCCTCGTCGACCACCTCGGCGTCGACGACGTCGTCATCGTCGTCCGACGCGTCGGTGGTGTCGGCGGTGGCGTCACCCTCGGGCTGGTCGGCGTTGGCGGCGTAGATCGCCTCGGCCAGCTGCTGGCTCTTGCCCGCGAGCTGTTCGACCTTGGCCTTGATCGTGTCGACGTCGTCGCCCTTGAGGGCGTCCTTCAGCTCGGTGAGCGCCTGCTCGATGTCGGCCTTCACGCCGGCGTCGAGCTTGTCGCCGTGCTCCTTGAGCGTCGACTCGGTCTGGTAGGCCAGCGTGTCGGCCTGGTTGCGGGTCTCTGCGGCCTCGCGACGCTTGGCGTCCTCGGCGGCGTGCGACTCCGCGTCGGCGATCATCTGCTCGATGTCGTCCTTCGGGAGGGCCGAGCCACCGGTGATCGTCATCGACTGCTCCTTGCCGGTGCCGAGGTCCTTGGCGGACACGTGCACCAGGCCGTTCGCGTCGATGTCGAAGGTCACCTCGACCTGCGGCATCCCGCGGGGCGCGGGCGGCAGACCGGTGAGCATGAACTTCCCGAGGGACTTGTTGTCGGCGACCATCTCGCGCTCGCCCTGGACGACGTGGATCTCGACCGAGGGCTGGTTGTCGTCGGCGGTGGTGAACACCTCCGAACGCTTGGTCGGGATGGTCGTGTTGCGCTCGATCAGCTTGTGGGTGATCGAGCCCTTGGTCTCGATGCCGAGCGACAACGGGGTCACGTCGAGGAGCAGCACGTCCTTGACGTCGCCCTTGAGGACGCCGGCCTGGAGCGCTGCACCGACCGCGACGACCTCGTCGGGGTTGACACCCTTGTGGGGCTCCTTACCGCCGAGCAGCTCCTTGACCAGGTCCTGCACGGCCGGGATCCGGGTCGAGCCACCGACGAGGATCACGTGGTCGATCGCCGAGGTGTCGCCGCCCGCGTCACGGATGGCGGCCTGGAACGGCGCCTTGAGCTTGTCGAGCAGCGGCTTGGTGAGCTCGTTGAACTTCGCCCGCGTGAGGGTCGACTCGAAGTGCAGCGGGCCGGCGTCAGTCGCCGTCAGGAACGGCAGGTTGACGCTGGTCTCCTGCGAGGACGACAGCTCGATCTTGGCCTTCTCGGCGGCCTCCTTGAGGCGCTGGAGGGCCATGCGGTCGTTGCTCAGATCGACGCCGTGGTCGTTCTTGAAGCTGGTGACCATCCAGTCGATGAGGACCTGGTCCCAGTCGTCACCACCGAGCGCGCTGTCGCCCGAGGTGGACTTGACGTCGAACACGCCCTCGGCGATCTCGAGGACGGACACGTCGAAGGTGCCACCGCCGAGGTCGAAGACCAGGACGGTCTGCTCGTCGGTCTTCTCGAGGCCGTAGGCGAGCGCCGCGGCGGTCGGTTCGGCGACGAGGCGCAGGACCTCGAGGCCCGCGATCTCGCCGGCTTCCTTGGTGGCCTGGCGCTGGGCGTCGTCGAAGTAGGCCGGGACGGTGATGACGGCCTGGGTGACGTCGTCGCCGAGGTAGGCCTCGGCGTCGCGCTTGAGCTTCATCAGGATCCGGGCCGAGATCTCCTGCGGCGTGAAGTCCTTGCCGTCGATGGAGGTCTTCCAGTCGGTGCCGATGTGGCGCTTGACCGAGCGGATGGTCCGGTCGGCGTTGGTGACGGCCTGGCGCTTGGCCACCTCACCGACGAGCACCTCGCCCGACTTGGACCAGGCGACGACGGACGGCGTCGTGCGCGCGCCCTCGGCGTTGGCGATGACGGTGGGCTCGCCACCCTCCATGACGGAGACGACCGAGTTGGTCGTCCCGAGGTCGATGCCGACAGCCTTGGCCATGTGAGGCCTCCTCGCGGTTGCGTGGGTGTGGACGTGGGGGCGCGGGTCCGTCCAGGGACCTGCGTCGCTGTGACACAAGGTACGACCGCCCGCGAACCACGCAAGGTCACGCGTCCTATCGGCACAGGTAACCTGAGTCGATACGACTCACCCTACGTGCGCGAGCGGGTGGCCGTCACGGTCCCGCGAACCCGATCCCGCCCAAAGGGCGGCGGTGAGGGTCGGCGACGAGCGGGGTTCAGTGGTGCTCGTCGTGCGGCTCGTGGGTGATCTGGGGCTCCCAATCACGCTCGACCGGCGTCCCGGTGCGGGTGAGGCGCTCGCGGTCGGGCCAGAAATCGAGCAGCAGCGCCATCGGGAGCAGCACGAAGAAGGTCAACAGCACGATCTGCCACAGCTCCACGACCGGCTCCTGGTTCCGATGGGCTCCTGGCCAGCGTACTCCCGCGCGACGAGCGACCTCCAACCCGACCGGCCCCCGCCTACCGGTAGACGAGCGGGGGCAAACGGGCCCCTCCCGGTCTACCGGTCGGCACCAGGGGGCGGACCTGCCCCTCCCGGTCTACCGGTAGGCCCCAGGAACGGTGGCGCTCGCCTACCGGTCGGCACCAGGGGGCGGACCTGCCCCTCCCGGTCTACCGGTAGGCCCCAGCGGCGAGGGTCAGCGGCCCTTGTTGCCGCGGTCGCGCTTGACGGTCGCCTTCCGGCCCTTGATGTTGGTGGCCTGGAGCGCGGCGATCACCTCGTCGACCTTGCCCGCGGGGACCTCGACCAGCGAGAACCGGTGGGTGATCTCGATGGCACCGATCTCGCGGCCGGTCACCGAGGACTCACCCGCGATGGCCCCGACGAGGTCGCCGGGGCGGATCCCGGCGCTGCGACCGAGCCCGACCCAGATGCGGGCGCTGTCGCCGCTCGGCCCGCGCCCCTTGGGGCCGCCCTTGCCCTTCCCGCCGGGCTTGCCTCCGGGCTTGCCGCCACCGGCGTCGGGCTTGAGGCTGACGTCGGGGAGCTCCACCTCGTCGTCGCTGCCGCCCATCGACTCGTGGGCGAGCTTGACCGCCGCGAGCGCCACCTCGACCAGGTCGAACTCGTCACCGAGCGACTCGATCACGCCACGGAACCGGTCGAGCTCGTCCTCGTCCTGCAGCAGGCTCTCACGGAGGGCCGCACGGGTCAGCTCGAGCCGACGGGCCCGCAGGTCGGCCACCGTCGGGACCCGTTCGACCTCCATGCGGATGCCGGTGTGCCGCTCGATCGCCTTCAGGAGACGGTGCTGGCGCGGCTCGACGAGCGTGATGGCGACGCCCTCGCGACCGGCGCGGCCGACGCGGCCGATCCGGTGGACGTAGGCCTCGGGCGCCGACGGGACGTCGTAGTTCACGACGTGGGTGAGGTGGTCGACGTCGAGGCCGCGCGCCGCGACGTCGGTGGCGACGAGCAGGTCGGCGGTCTGGCTGCGGAGCCGGTCCATCACCCGGTCGCGCTGCTCCTGGCTGAGCCCGCCGTGGAGGGCCTCGGCGCGGTAGCCGCGGCCGTTCATGGTCTCGGTGAGTTCATCGACCTCGTTGCGGGTGCGGCAGAACACGAGCGTGGCGACCGGCGACTCGACGTCCAGCACACGCCCGAGCGCGGCCGGCTTGTGCGCGCGGTTGACCACGAAGGCGCTCTGGCGGATCTGTGGCGACTCGCCCGCTTCCACGTCCTCGCGCCCGAGCGTGATGCGGATCGGTTCGTGGAGGTGGGCCTTGGCGAGCTTGGCGATCCGGGGCGGCATCGTCGCGCTGAACAGCATCGTCTGGTGGTACTCGGGGGTCTCGACGAGGATCGCGTCGAGGTCCTCCTGGAAGCCCATGTCGAGCATCTCGTCGGCCTCGTCGAGGATGACGACCTCGAGTCCGGACAGGTCGAGCGTGCCGCGCGTGAGGTGGTCGAGCGCGCGACCGGGAGTGGCCACGACGACGTCCATGCCGCGTTCGAGCGCCTGGATCTGGCGGCCGATCGGCTGGCCCCCGTAGATCGGCAGCACCCGGGCGCCGACGTCCCGGCCGTAGCGGTGGAAGGCCTGCGAGACCTGCATGGCCAGCTCGCGCGTCGGGACCAGGACCAGCGCGATCGGGGTACGGCCGCGGCTGCCGAGATCCTCCAGACGGTGCAGCACCGGCAGAGCGAAGGCTGCGGTCTTGCCCGTGCCGGTGGCGGCCTGACCGAGCAGATCGCGGTTGCCGAGCGCCGGTGGGATCGCCTCGCGCTGGATCGGCGTCGGCTCCTCGTAGCCCAGGCTGTCGAGGACCTGCAGCAGCTCGGGACGCAGGCCCAGGTCAGCGAAGCTGGTCGCTGCGTCGTCGCCGGTGTCGGTGAACAGCGTCGGCGCGTCGGCCGGCATCGGTTCGGGGGTGGGTTCGGGGGTGTCGGGGCTCACGTCAGCTCCACGTCGGCGGCGCGTTCGACGACCTGCACGAGCGCGGTGTGGTCAGCATCCGGTCCGAGCTCATCGGCGGCTGCGGCCGTGAGTCGCTGGATGAGTCGGAGGACCTCGCCGCTGACCTGCGCGTCGTCGAGGACCTGGCCGGCGAGCCGGACGTCCTTGGCGAGCAGCGGCAGGGCGAAGGTGTTGGGGAAGGTGCGCGTGGTGACGCGTTCGGGGAACAGCCGCTCGGTCACGAAGCTGCGTCCGGAGCTGCCGTTGATGACCTCGAGCGCGAGCGAGGCCGACACCCCGGCGGCGGTCAGGGCTGCCAGCCCCTCGGCTGCAGCCCAGAGGGAGGTGGCGAGCATGGCGTTGTTGACCGCCTTCGTGGCGTGCCCGGTCCCGAGCGGCCCGACGTGGACGATGCGCTCGCCGACCGCCTCGAGGCACCAGCGCACGTCGGCCACGACCTCGGCGTCACCACCGACCATCACGGTCAGGGTGCCGGCGGCCGCGCCGTCGGTGCCACCGGACACCGGCGCGTCGAGGTAGGCGATGCCGCGCCCGACGAGGTCGGCCGCGAGGTCGCGGGACGCGGCGGGGTCCCCGGAGGTGTGGTCGATCCAGACCGTGCCCCCGGCGAGAACGGGGGCCAACCGACCCGCGACCTGGACGACCTCGTCCGTGGTCGGCAGACAGGTGATGATCACCTGGCAGTCACCGAGGTCCTCGAGATCGGCCACCGCGTGGGTGCCGTGCTCGGCGGCGTGCTGCTGCGCGGTGGTGGCGGTCCGGTTCCACACGGCCGTGGGTGCGACGGCGGCGAGGTTGGCCGCCATCGGGCGGCCCATCGCCCCGAGCCCGATGAAGCCGATCACGACGCCACCTCGACCGGCGGAGCCCAGCTGACCGGCGTGCCCGACTCCACCCCCGCGTCGGACAGGAGCCCCTGGTTCACCTCGAGCGCGGCGTCGTACTCGATGCCGGGCTCGTAGGTCGGGCAGGGGTCGGCGTCCCCGCACGGGTCCATCTGCAGCACCGCGACCACCTCGCCGTCGCGCAGGTAGGCGATCTCGAGCGGGACGAGCGTGTCCTTCATCCAGAACCCGCCGGCGTGGGTCTCGTCGAAGAGGAACAGCATCCCCACGTCGTCGGGGAGCTCCGGCACGTTCATCAGGCCCTGTTGCCGACGTTCGGGGGTGTCGGCGACCTTGACCCGGAACGTCATCGGGTCGTCGGCGACGACCTGGACGGTGGTCTCGGGCCACCCATCGATGACGGCCAGCAGCGGAGGGGCCTGCGCCTCGCCCACCTCGGTCGGCACGTCGTCGGCGGGTTCGGCGCCCGTGACGCCGGGGACGTCCGGCTGCGGCGTGGCCGCGGTCCCGTCGTCCGGGTCCCCGACCTGGATGTCATCGACCGGCCCAGCGCCGGTCCCGTCGTCGTCCGGATCGCCGGACGAGCAGGCGGCCAGGAGGGCGGCAGCGCACGCTGCAGCGGCGAGACGGATCGGCCAGGAACGGGTCGTGGTGAGCATGAGGTGACGCTACCTCGCAGCGCACCCGTCGATGATCCCGGCTCAGGCCGTCGGGACCGTGTCGAGGGAGGTCGCCGCGGGCCGGCTCGGTCGGGCGCTCTCGGTCCGCCGGACCACGACGATCCCCGTGACGATGCAGATCCCGCCGAGCAACTGGGACGGGCCCGGGAGCTCCGCCAGGAGCAACCACGCGAACAGGACCGCGAACAGCACCTCGGTCAGCGCCACGAACGAGGCGGTGCGCACCCGCAGCCGCAGCACGGCACCGATCCCGGTGAGGTAGGCGGCGACGGTCGAGACCAGCACCAGCCACGCGGCGGGGACGAGCCAGCTCACCGTGGCATCCGCAAGCGAGGTGTCGAGGGTCGCGAACGCCAGGGGGACGATGCCGATGGCGCCGGCCGCAGCGATGACGAGCGCGCCGACCGCCGTCCCACCTGCGGCCATCACCAGCGGCGGCAGGTCGTCGTGCTCCCGCTCGGACAGCACGAAGAAGACGCCGAGGCAGACCGCGGCCGCCAGACCCCACGCGACGCCGGTGAGGTCGACGCTGGTCGCCGAGGTGAGCTCGAGGACGAGCGCGAGCCCGACGAGGGTGAGCGCCGCACCGGCCATCGTCGCCGGCGCGGGCAGGGTGCGCGTTCGGAGGGACGACCACAGCAGGAGCAGCACGGGCGCGAGGAACTCGAGCAGCAGCGCCACCCCGACGTCCAGGGTCCGCACCGCGTTGAAGAACGCCAGCTGCGCGCCGGCCATCGCGACCACGCCGTAGACCAGGACGGTCCGGAGCGAGGCGGCTCGCAACCGCAGCCTGCCCCGCAGGGAGATCGCCGCCGCGACGCCGAGGACGAGGGCGGCGCCACCGAGCCGCACGAGCACGGCGGCGCCGGCGGTCCAGCCGGTCTCGATCAGGGCTTTCCCCATCGCGCCGGAGGACCCGAAGGTCGCGGCGGACGTCAGGGCCATGATCGTGCCGACACGGGCAGCGCCCACGCGGGACGCACGGTCGAGCGTCGTCGTCACCGATCGGCCTCCGGGCACGGGTGCGCCAGCGGTCGCGGCGCGACCGGCCAGGGTACGGCCGCGGTCAGAAGAGGCGGTCGCCTCGCCGGTCGCGTTCGAGGTCGAGCAGGAGCTGCTTGCGCTCCACCCCGCCGCCGTAGCCGGTCAGCTTCCCGTCGGCCCCGACGACGCGGTGGCAGGGCACGATGACCGAGATGGGGTTGCGACCGTTGGCCAGTCCGACCGCTCGCGAAGCTCCCGGCGACCCGATGTGCTCCGCGAGCTGCCCGTAGGACCAGGTCTGCCCGTACGGGATGTCGCACAGGGCACCCCAGACCCGGCGTTGGAAGTCGGTGCCATCGAGGTGGAGCGGCAGGTCGAACCAGGTCCGCTCCCCCGCGAAGTACTCGGTGAGCTGCAGCGCCGCATCGGCGAACGGCGCGGGGTCCGGCCGACCGAAGCTCGCCTCGTCGGGCAGGTGCCGCTGGGCGTCCATGTAGAGCCCGCTCAGGACGCCGTCGGTGGCCACCAACCGCAGCGGGCCGATCGGAGACTCGATCGTGGTGTGCACCCGGTCGGTCGCGATCGTCAGGTCGGTGGCGGTCTGGGGGCTCACGCAGCGGCTCCAGCGTCGGTCCCGACCGTGGACGGCAGGGAGTTGATGGCGTGGTCCAGCGAACCCCACAGGTGCTGGACCGCGTAGGCCCGCCACGGCTGCCACCGTTCGGCGGCGGCGAGCAGGCGGGAGGGCGACCCGGGCAGGCCGAGCTGCTCGGCGGCGATCTTCACGCCGAGGTCGGTGATCGGGAAAGCGTCCGGGTCCCCGAGGCCGCGCATGGCGATGATCTCGACCGTCCAGGGGCCGATCCCCGGCAGATCGAGCAGACCGGCCCGGGCCGCCGCACGGTCCGCTCCGGGGCCGAGGTCGAGGTCGCCCGCTGCCAGTGCTCGGACCAGGTCGTGCAGGGCGGCAGCGCGTGTGCGCGGCAGCCCGAACGTCGCAGGATCGACCTCGGCCAGTCGCACTGCGCTCGGGAAGAGCGACGTCAGCTCACCGTCCACGTCGACCACGGCCGTCCCGTGCGCCGCGACGAGGCGGCCCGCGACGGTGCGCGCAGCCGCGGTCGACACCTGCTGGCCCAGCACCGCGCGGATGGCCAGCTCCTCGGCGTCGACGGCCCGCGGGACCCGGCGACCCGGCGTGGCGCGCACGAGGTGTCCGATGTGCGGATCGGCGCTCAACGCGGCGTCGACCGCCTCGGGATCGGCGTCGAGGTCGAGCAGTCGGCGGCAGCGACCGACGGCGGCGGTCAGGTCACGGAGGTCGGTGAGGCGCAACTGACAGGCCACGTGGTCGGTCCGCGGCGTGAGCCGCACGGTGCCGTGCCCGTGGGGGAGACCGAGCGTGCGGCGATAGCTGCCGTCGCGCCACTCCTCGACGCCGGGGACCGCGGTGGCGACGAGGTGACCGATCACACCTTCCGGCGCGAAGGGTCGCCGGAAGGGCAGCCGCAGCGAGATCACGCCGGGTGCCGCCTCGGTCGGGTGTGACCTGGCGGCTCGCCGACGCAGCTCGCTCGGTGGGAGGTCGAAGATGGAGCGGACGGTGTCGTTGAAGCTCCGGATGCTCCCGAACCCGGCGGCGAACGCCACGTCACCGAACGGCAGGTTCGAGGTCTCGATCAGGGTGCGGGCCGTCTGCGCCCGGTGGGCGCGGGCCAGCGCCAGCGGTCCCGCACCGAGCTCGGCCCGCAGGTGGCGTTCGACCTGCCGGGTGCTGTAGCCGAGGGCCGATGCCAGCCCACGCACCCCCTGGCGGTCCACGACGCCGTCGGCGATCAGCCGGACGGCCCGCGCGGTGACGTCGGCGCGCAGGTCCCACTCCGGTGAGCCCGGGCTGGCATCGGGTCGGCACCGCTTGCAGGCGCGGTACCCGGCACGCTGCGCCGCGGCCGCGGTCGGGTGGAAGCTGACGTTCCCGCTCCGTGGGGTGACCGCGGGACAGCTCGGCCGGCAGTAGATCCCGGTCGTGCGCACGGCCGTGACGAACCACCCGTCGAAGCGGGGATCCTTCGCCTGGACGGCGCGGTAGCAGCGGGCGTGGTCGGTGTGCATGCCCGCAGTGTCGCGGGCCGAGCCGGACCTCGCTGGCAGGAACGCGACACGGCGGTG
>NZ_JBBEBZ010000172.1:0-6721 GCF_040882075.1 Nitriliruptor sp. | reverse complement strand
ACGCGACACGGCGGTGTGGCGCTCGGATGCTCCGCCGACTCCCGGCTCGGGGCCACACGCGCTGGGTAGTGTCGCCGGGGCCGTGCACCCGAGGACGCCAGGACGCTCCCGTGACCGACACCCCGCTCATCCCCCGCGAGGTCCTGTTCGGCGATCCCGAGCGTGACGCGCCGAGCATCTCCCCCGACGGCACCCAGCTCGCGTGGCTGGCGCCGGACGAGGGCGTCATGAACGTGTGGGTCGGCGGGGTCGACCTGGCCGACGCTCGGCCCGTGACGCGCGACCGGGACCGCGGCATCCGGGTCGTCGCGTGGGCCCACGACGGGCGTCACCTGCTCTACATCCAGGACGAGGCCGGGGACGAGGACTGGCACCTGCACGCCGTCGACCTCGACAGCGGTGAGGACCGGGACCTGACCCCGTTCGAGGGGGTCCAGGCCCGGCTCGTCGCGTTCGAGAAGCGCTTCCCGGACGTCGTCCTCGTGGGGCTGAACCGCGACGATCCGGCGATCCACGACGTCTACCGGCTGCAGCTGTCGACCGGTGAGCTCGAGCAGGTCTTCGACAACCCCGGCTTCGTCGACGTGCTGGCCGACACCGACCTGCAGGTACGTGCCGCGCTCGCCGCGACGGAGGACGGCGGCATGGCCGTGCACGTCCGCGACCGCGTCGACGACGACTGGCGGGTCCTGCTCGAGGCACCGATCGAGGACGCGCTCGGGACCGCGCCGCTCGGCTTCGACGCGACGGGCCGGGGCCTGTTCGTCATCTCGTCGGTCGACGCGAACACCAGCCGGTTGCTGCGCTACGACCTCGACACCGGCGAGCCGGAACTCATCGCCGAGGACCCGACCTACGACGTCGTGGACGTCCGTCAGCACCCCGACACCCACGAGGTCCGGTGGGTGAGCTTCCTGCGCGAGCGGCTCGAACACCGCGCGATCGCTGACGACGTCACCGCCGACCTCGAGGCGCTCACGGCGGCGGCACACGGCGACGTGATGGTGCTCGGCGGCGACCACGCCGACACCGTGTGGGTCGTACGCGACGACCGCGACGACGGTCCGGCGACGTTCCACCTCTACTCCCGCCGCGACCGACAGCTCACCGAGCTGCTCGTGGACCGCCCCGAGCTGACGCGCTACCCCCTCGCCTCGATGGAGCCGTTCACGGTGACCGCCCGCGACGGGCTCGTGCTGCACGGCTACCTCACCGCTCCGGTCGGCGTGGAGCGGACCGCGCTGCCGACGGTCGTGGTCGTCCACGGCGGCCCCTGGGCGCGCGACACCTGGGGGTACAGCGCCGAGGTCCAGTGGCTGGCGAACCGCGGCTACCTCGTGCTGCAGGTCAACTTCCGGGGGTCAACCGGCTACGGCAAAGCGTTCGTGAACGCCGGCGACCGGCAGTGGGGCGCCGCGATGCACGACGACCTGCTCGACACCGTGGCGTGGGCGGTCGACGCCGGGCACGCCGACGCGGACCGGGTCGCGATCTACGGCGGGTCCTACGGCGGGTACGCGGCGCTGGTCGGCGCGACCCTCACCCCCGAGGCCTTCGCGTGCGCGGTCGACCTCGTCGGCCCCTCGAACCTGCAGACCTTGATCGCCTCGATCCCGCCCTACTGGGAACCGATGATCGCCCAGTTCCACGAGCGCATCGGCCACCCCGAACGCGACGCCGACCTGCTCGCGGAACGCTCACCGCTGACGCGCGCCGACCAGGTGTCGATCCCGTTGCTGATCGCCCAAGGCGCCAACGACCCGCGGGTCAAGCAGGCCGAGTCCGAACAGTTCGTCGCCGCGCTCCGCGAACGCGGGATCGAGCACGAGTACCTGCTGTTCGAGGACGAGGGTCACGGGTTCGTGAAGCCCGGGAACAAGATGCGCTTCTACGCCGCGACCGAGGCGTTCCTGGCCCGCCACCTCGGTGGTTGCCAGGAACCGTGACCGATCCCGCCGCCGACGCCACCCGCGCTGTCCACCGGGTCGACGAGGACCTCCGCGAGGAGGACCTGATCGACCGCGATCTCGACGGGTCGACCTTCGAGCGGTGCGACCTGCGGGGGGTGCGGCTCGCCGAGATCACGACGCGCGGGACCCGCTTCGTCAGCTGCGACCTGTCCGGCGCCGACCTCACCGCCTCCGTCCACGACGGGTCGGCGTTCACCAACTGCCGGTTCGACCGGACACGGCTGTCGACCGCCCGGTTCACCGGCTGCAAGCTCACCGGCAGCGACCTGTCGGGAGCGGTGCTGCTCGGGACCGAGATCGACGGTGGCGACTGGTCGTACGTGAACCTGCGTGGCGCGGACCTGCGGCGTCGGACCCTCGCCGGGGTCCGGATGCAGCACGCGGACCTGACCGACGCCGACCTCAGCGATGTCGACCTGTCGGGGACGGACCTGACCGGCGCGGTCCTGCGACACACCACCCTGCGCGGCGCCGATCTGACCGACGCTCACCTCGACGGGGTCGCCCTCGCCGAGGCCCACCTCGAGGGCGCCGTGTTCGACCTGACGGGGGCCGTCCTGCTCGCCCGATCCCTCGGCGTCGAGATCCGCTGACCGGCGCTGCCCGGCGTCGCTACCGTCCCGCGAGGCTCGCCCGAGGAGACCCGCGGATGGCAGCAGGGTCGAGGCAGGGGGCGCTGCTCGATCGCGCCACCCAGCGGTGGGTCGTCGCGACGGGCCGCCCGGTCTCGTTCGTCGAGCAGCCGTGGCTCGATGGCCCCGTCGGCGCCCCCGACGGCATCGGTGACACCTGGATCGCTCAGCACGCCGCGCGGGTGGGGGCATCCACCGCCGAGCGCCCCGGCAGCGGGTTGCTGCCCGACCTCCACGCCTGCGACGGTCCCGGCTTCGACGCCGCCCGGCTGCGCCCGGACATCCGCGACTTCTACGAACACACCTCGGACTGGCAGCTCGACGTCTGGTCGCGGTGGTCGCGGTGGGCCGAACCTGGCGGCCGGCTGATCCACGCGCTGTTCGCTCGGCGGCTGCGGCAGCTCGCGCTCCCGCTCGATCCGCTCGACACCGCGTACGGGATGGAGAGCCGGGTCATCACCTTCACCGGCGTCGACGGCGAGCACCTCGGGACGGCCTGGCAGCGGACGCTCCGGGCCACGGGCACCACGCTGTTCGGCGGCTGCTACGGCACCGTCTCGCTCCCGGGAACGGACCGGCCGTCGGTGCGCGTGGTCTTCCCGCTCCCGAACGGGAGCCTCACGGTCCTCCTCCGCCCCGATGTGACGGCCCGAGGCGACCTCCTGCTCACGTCGCCGACCGGTGGCTTCGGCCAGGACGGCGCGTACCTGGTGGTCCGCGCTCCCGGCGAGGACCACGGGTGGGCCCGCCGCGTCCCGCTGCCCGAACGGTTCGAGGTCTTCGTCGACGAGGCCGGTGAGCTGCGCTGCCAGCATCAGCTCCGGCTCGGGAGGGCGGAGGTCCTCCGTCTCCACTACCGCGTGGAGCGGCGCCGTTGATCTCCTCGCAACTTCCTGGGCCCCATCCCAGGTAGTTGCACAGCGGGAGCCGGACGCACCCGCCCGGTGCGAGACCGGTGCAAGGAACTGGGCCCCATCCCAGGTAGTTGCACAGCGGGAGCCGGACGTGCTCAGGCCTCGGCGAGCTGCGCGATCCGGTCGGCGACGCTGTCCCAGCTCCAGGCATCGACGGCGGTCGCTCGTGCCGCCTCGGAGATCCGGCGCCGGTCGTCCGGTGAGAGCGCGAACAGCTCCGCGAGCTTGGACCGCAGGTCCTCGACATCGCCCCGCTCGAAACCGACGAGGTGCGCAAGCTCCGACGGGTAGGTGGTCTCGAGCCGGGCGGCGATCTCCGCGAGCCCGGAGTGGCGTGCCACGAGCGGCGGGCACCCGCACGCCGCCGCCTCGGCCGCGACCATCCCGAACGCCTCGGGGAACAGCGAGGGGGTGACGGCGACGTCGGCGAGCGGCCACAGGTGGGCGAGATGGCGGTGCTCGAGCGGTCCGGTGAACAGCACCCGGTCGTCCGCGTCCCGTTCGAGCTCGGCCCGTGCCGGACCGAACCCGACGATCACGGCCCGGGCGTCGATGGCGCGGAGGGCCTCGATGAGCAGCGGGACACCCTTCTCCTCGCTGATCTTGCCGACGAACAGCACCGTCGGCGCGGGGTCCTCGAGGAAGATCGCCAACCGTCCGGCGTTGCCCTCGTCCGGCCGGCGTTCGTCGTGGCGGTCGGCGGGGTTCGGCGGGTCCATCTCGCACTCGCTGATCAGGTCGCGGAGGGCGGCGTCCCGGGCCCGCGGCCGCAGCAGCTCGACGTCCACACCCGGCGGGATCACGACGGTCCGCGACGAGTGAGGCCCGGCGCCGACGACCGCGTCGAGGACCGCCACGATGTGGTCGGACCCGGCGATCACCGCACTGGCCTGGTCGAGCGTCTCGCGCCCCCAGCGCTGCAGATCGGGCGCGTCACGCATCGCGAACTCCAGCTCGGAGCCGTGCGCCTTGACCACGAACGGTGCACCCGAGGCGGCACCGACCGGCGCGCCGAGCAGGACGTGGTTGACCAGCACCAGATCCGCGGGGAGCTGCGCACGGACGGCCGCGGCGTTCACCTCGACGAAGCGCTGCCTCGCTGCCTCGTCCATCTCACCGAGGAGGACCGGGTCGGCGTCCTCGTACCGGTCGAGGACGAAGACCGGTAGCTGACCGTCGAGCTGCGGACGGACCACCTCGGCGCCGCCGAGGTCAGTCAGCTCCGGGTGCGGGTCCTGACAGAGCACGACGACATCGTGCCCCTGCCGCGCCCAGGTCCGGGCGAGCGAACGGGTGTAGACGTTCGAACCCGTCCCGCCGAGCAGGTAGCCGTGCCAGATGAGGATGCGCATGGGCGGAAGGTAGGCGAGGGCCCACCTGCCAACGGTCGGGGCGCCCGGCGGGCGGAGGTCAGGTCGTGCTCTGGCTCACCGGTGAGGGCCAGGTCGCGGTCAGCGCGGGGTCGACCAGCGGCTGCTCGCTCGACCAGGGGAACTCGATCCACCGGTCGGTCGGCTTCCAGACGTACTCGCACGTGATGACCGACCCTGGCTTGCCGTAGAGCACCGCGGTGCGAGCCTCGGCGACCCGGTCCGCGATGAGGTTGTGCACGAGCTGCAAGGTGTGGCCGGTGTCGGCGACGTCGTCGGCGATCAGCACCTTCGCGCCCTTGGCCTCGTCGAGGTTGAGCAGCGGCGGCAGCACGACCGGCTCGTCGCGTCGCTGTTCGATGCCGGTGTAGTACTCGACGTTGAGCACGAAGCAGGGCTTGACCGACAGCGCGTACGCCAGGGAGGCGGCGACGACCAGACCCCCGCGGGCGATCGAGAGCACGATGTCCGGGCGGTAGCCGTCGTCGACGACCTGCTGCGCCAGCTCGCGGACCGCGACCCCGTAGGTCGCCCAGTCCAGCACCTCGCGTTCCTCGCTCACGCACCCTCCGACGCTCGTGGTCTGTCGCCCGTGCTGGCCACGAGTCCGCGGCGAGCCTACGCCGGCGGACGGGTGCGGCCGACGCGTCGCCGGCCGGCCCGTCCGCGCCCCGCCGGGCGAGGTCAGCGATGTCGCGGGAGGTCGTCAACGTCGCCTCAGCTGATCACCGGTGACGCGTAGGAGCGACCGTGGCGTGCGGAGGCGACATGGCTCCTCACCGCGGAGGTCGGGATGATCACGACCGATCCGTGACTCCCTCGCCGGCCGCCTCGCGGGCCGCTTCCTCGACCCGGTCGTGGTGGGCGCGCCACGAGGCGTCGTCCCCGGACTCGATGTTCGGGTCGCCCGGCCGCATGCCGGCGGCGCCGTCGATCAGCTCACGGACGAGGTCGGCGTGGCCGGCGTGCCGGTGCGTCTCGGTGGCGACGTGGACGAGGATCCGGTGCAGGGTCACCTCGGCGTGCTCGGGCGACCACCACGGCACGCGACCGGGCGCATCGAGGTCGAGCTCGGCGATCGTCTCGTCGCCGTGCGCCCAGACCCGTCGGTACAGCTCGACCAGTTCCTCGCGGGTCTCGTCAGGGCGCGCCCACAGGTCGGCGTTGCGCTCGGCGTCGTCGTCCATCCACGGGATCGCGAGCGGGAAGGGCCGACCGAAGGTCGCGCCGAGGTAGCCCGCTTCGACACCCGCGAGGTGTTTGACGAAGCCGAGCAGGTTCGTGCCCGTTCGCACCAACGGACGCCGCACGTCGTACTCGCCGAGACCGTCGAGCTTCCACACGATCGCGTCGCGCCCCGCCTGGAGGTAGCGCTGCAGCACCGCCTTCGGATCCGACCCGCTCACCGTGCCTCCCTCGCTCGCCCGAACGCCGACCGTAACCCCGCGGAGCCCGCCGAGACGGGCATCGCGACACGCTCGCGACCGGTCACCGCACCCGGTGTCTCGTTGTCCACAGCGACCCGGACAGAACCTTGCATCGAACACATGTACGAGTACACTGGAAGCATCCCGCCTACCGATGAGGGACCGCATGCGCAGCAGTCAGGGCTACCGGCACACCCGCCGCCCGGCCCTGCCTGCCCTCGCCCGCGAACGCCACCCCAGCTACGACCCCCGACGCGGCGCTGCCCCGGTGAACGTCCCGTCGGCGACCGGCCCCCGTGACGGCGACCCCGGGTTCGATCCATCACCGTTCACCCACCGCGATGGCGGCGTCGCGGGCGCGGTGTCCATGATCCTGGCCGACCACGAGGGTGCTCCCGTCCCTGAGGG